>JBDTKB010000186.1:0-9346 GCA_039935555.1 Ginsengibacter sp.
AAGTTGCTTTGAAATGATCATCTTTAGTTGATCCAGGTATAAATTGAAATAAGTGGTTGAATTGTTCTGACCGTGCATATATTAAATTAATTTATTAAAAGGCCATTTATAATAATGGCAGGTTTTAAGGAATAGGGGAGAAGGCTTAATAACGAGATTATATCACTCCAAAATTTAGACAATCACATTTGGGACAAGAGCATGACTTTGGGATTTGATGATGAAATGCATCATTGAATCTGATTTGTTTAATTTCGTTAATACGCCTGAACGATTTTGTAGTGAATAAAGTAGATTGCCAATGCAATCCAACCAGGAAACTTCAACATCTGGATACATCGAAACCGTAAAATGTTTTACCGTAACATTTTGCTCTTTCAAAATTCCAGCGGTAACAAGGATGGTGTCTTTCCCAACTCTTAACATTAAAAAACTGCTCTTTACATAATCAAGTTCATTTACCAATATAGCCAGTTCCCTGATTTGAGAATGTCTAATCTTCAACCAGGGTTTATTAGATCTTCCTATTAAAAATAAAAAAACAAGTAAACAAGAGAACAAAGCTATGATTGCAAGATGCCAGGCGAAACCTGGAATCCACCCTATGAAAGCCATTATAATTATAAGAGTTGAAAGTATTACAGAAAACCATTGGGCTTCCGAGAGTGGTCCGTAATAAGGCCTGGAAATATCTCCCCTGGCAAATTCAAGCAAAAAACGTAAAACACCATAACATAAAATGTATATGGCAAAAGCAATTCCGGCTTGAACCCGATTTAATATTGAAAATACCATAACAATTACAATCAATAAAACTCCGGAAGCTTCTATGATTTGCACAGGAAAGAGTGGAGTTTCTATATAATAATAGGGAAAGCCCATTTCTGCATGCTCTTTATGATAATGAATACCATAACAGGATGGTTTTCCATGACAACAACCCGCCATAAAGCATCCGATTCTGCCAAAGGCCAAAACGATTCCAAGGCCAGCGGCTGTAATATCGAGATATTGCAAAATGTGGTGATGCTCTGTAAAAAATAAAAAGATGGTAATGGATAAGATAATTGCAAATTCATGGTGATAGTAAACAAGAACAGGCGTCCCTTTTATTCGGTTCATCAATTCCGCTAGACTAACAAGTACTGCAATACTGATAATCGTCATGATCAGCCAAACCAAAAGATCCAAATGCAGAAAAATGGTTAAATAAAAAGTGGTGATGAATGAGATAATAATTCCCAAGCCGCCAAAAATGGTGAATGAAGCTATTTTTTTACCGAACAAAATTAGGAAAGGATGAGGCGCAAGCATTTAAGATTTATTCATCGCAAGAATTATAACCCATTATGTAACTTACCAATTTTAAAAGGGAGCCGAAGATCCGGTAACTTTTTGGTAAATTTTACGCCAGAAGTCAACTTCCTGTGGATTCATAGTGTTCTGATGGTCAACCATTAATAACTCAATGATCTGAATGATCTGCGCCTTTTCAATCACGGGAATGGCCTGGGCAGCTTCTGCACCTGCCTTGACATCTTCTCCGGGGCCACCCTGGGCTGCAGACTCTACAGGATCTGAATTACCAACAGCAATTGCCGCAATGATAAGTGGCCTTAGAATTCTGAAATCCTTCACCTTATCATTAATTTCCTTCAATGCCATCCTGGAATCTGGTCCTAAATAAGCAGGCGCTTCAATATTGGAACCAGAACATGCGTGAAATTGGCCACGTTTACTCTTTCTTCTTATTGGTTCATTTAATTGGAAGCCTAGGTTCCCTTTTTTCATAAAATTCCATCCAATGGAATTGGCTTCACGTTCAATATCCTGGTGCGTATCATAAACCGATGGTTCGTTTTTACGACCCAAGTCTGACCGCTGTTGCAATACATGAGTGAGTTCATGCGCTAACAGCGCTTTGCCAAGTAAACTTTCAGGAGGAATCATTTTGTCCATCACGATATTTTCGCCCTGTGCCCCCGCGAGAATATTTTCCGGGCCTGATAAAGATTCCTGTTTTAAATGAACTGAAGATAAACTTTCTCCAAAAAAGTGCTCCATTTCGTTCCTTACTGAACTATTTAAATTGCCATTTTCTTTTGATGGGCCGGAATTTTTTTTCCTGGGATCAGATGAGAAAAAAGGGGCTGGCGCAGTTGATGAACTGTGAGTTCGTTTTTCTTTTGAAAGGTGATTTTCTTTCATAATAATTTATTTATAACTTAAGGAAGAAATTTATAAATATAATATGCTAATTATCTGCATTTTGGAACCCAGATGGAACAACCTAATCTCAAAAGTATAGAGAAAGGATATGGCGTGCAGTGAATTATAGCGCGATAACTAACCTTCAGGTTACTGGATTTCGCTATTTCAATTTTTTAGTGAGAGATTGATGCAATGTCATTTTTGAATATTTTCAGTTTAGGGGTATTATTTGTTCGTAGTTTAAGAATTAAATTAAAATGAAAATCTATCTGAAGATATTAAAAGACCAGTCTTAAAATAGCTCGCATTTGACACGGTTAAACTTTACTTCGGTTTCTAATATTGTATAATCATATTCTCATGACAGTCATCTACACCAATTATCATCCTTTTGGTACTTGTTTCCACTACAAAGCTACGACATTGCTCATGCCCCGTATCATTTTGCTAATTGTCTAAAAGATATTTATTATTACCGGGCTTGTCTTTTAATTGAAAAGATTGTGATTTATTTTTCAGTTGAATAACATGCGCTAACACATGAGCCAATAATTTCTTTCATTGACTGTCATTCACTATATTTTCAGTAGAAAATTGATTTTGATTAAACCCAATATTAGCACCTGAAGTATAAGGATAGTGCAATTATAGACCGGGCAGATTTTGAGGCAGCTGAAACTGTATTTATTTTTACCAGGCTAAAATCGTAACTAAACTTGGGTTCAAAAAATTTAGCAATTCGGTTTAAAGTGATTGCCCCGAACCATGCAGGGTTTCTACATAATCTTCAAAACCACTCCCATAGCCGGCTTCTGGCTTTTTATTTTCTTTCCGTTGTATTTTGTTTTCCTCCTCCTCACAATGATCGCACTTTCTTAATTGGCCGTTCATTAAGGTATGGAAGGTTGAAAAAAATAATTTCCGCCTGGCTTTTTCGAGTGACCGGCGCCTGCATCCGCATCAGCTGGTTTGCCACGGCATCGGCTTACTACTCATATACAACGTTGGGTTCGTGAGGTTTGGCAGAAAAAATGACTGCTTCTTCCTTTGCAATTTGCAACGAAGCCTTTTCCCTTTACTTTGTACAAGGCGGACGATTGCATGAATCAATTTGTTTATTATAAAAAAGATTGACAAGCATATTCTGAAAACTATACTCCTTCTCCTGTACAACAATATTTGATTTTAATTCTTTTGTTATACAGCTTATCATTTAAATTTTACAAATTTTGTCTCGATATGTAATTCAAGATTCTTTTTAAAGAAGTGTTTGGTACCTGATTTATATTCCACAGAAAAATCTTCCTCGTTAACGAACGTGTACATTGAGCCATCAAAATTCTTCACTTTCACCTTTACATCAGCTACATAATAATATTCACCTTTGGCATCTGTCGGATTGTCTTTATAAAACACAAAAAGGGTAATTTTTACACTCTCTTTCGGAATATTTGCTGCGCTGAAAGCAGGCGCATAGATGTTAGCCCCAAACTGAACGTATTGCGTGGTAGAAGTATTTGTAGCTTTTTCACCCATTGTTTTCACCGGACCGGCCTTGCCACCTCCGTCACCGCTGCCCGACGCACCTACCGCCGATGGCTTGCCACCGCCTGCACCCGCCGCGTCTGCTTTCGCCCTCTCAGCAGCTTCGCGTTTTTTCTTTTCATCAAAATAATCCTTCTTTACTTTCTCTTCCCGCGGTGTGTATTTCGCAATATCTGTTAGCAGTTTTTCCATCGAAACGGAAAAGCCTTCAGCCGGCTTTTCGCCTTCTGCTATCTTACGAAGGTCATCAATATTGGCTTTCATAAGATCATCCTTTACACTTGTCAACCGTTCAGGTGTTAGCAATACCCATGGGCCTGCTCCTCTTTTCAACATAAGCTGAATTAACGCATCGAATTTTTCTTTACCAATGGCATCAAGAAGATCTAAAATTGCCTGGCGTTCAGGTGTTAGTTTACCAGCACCATCGCCTTTGCCATCGCAGTCAACGATAAATTCATTTGCATCTACATTAATCGGTGCGAAAATGGGATCAAATCCTTCAGGCATTGGTATATATTCATTGGCTACGTCTACTATTTTGCTGGCCACTTCTGCCGGAAATTTTTTAACGGGTTCAACAAGATCTATTACAGGTTTATAAACTTTTTTAGTGAACCAACAAGTTTGCATAAGTAAAGCGAATGCAACCTGTAAAGCCTCGATGAATAAATTCCATAAGCAACCAATAGCAGGAGGCGAAGCGCAGGCAAGTAAACGAATACCCCATTCAACCAACGAAACGATTGTTGTTAGCGTATCTGCGATGGCTTCAAATTCACTTAACTTTTCAAATAGTTCAAGTTTATCACCAAAGAATTTTTTAATTAAAACCTCTTCCTCTTCATTTATTATCTGTTCATACTTTTCTTTCATCGCCTCAAATTCTTCAATCTTACTTTTTACGTTTTCTGGAGTGTACATGTCAACAAGCTTTTTTAGGTTCTTCATCACACCTTCGCGGAATGAATTAACCAGCTTATCTATAACTTGGTTTACAACCCAAGCACCCACCATCTTGAATATCTTAAATATTACCTGTGCGGCTGCTTTAACCCAATTACCGAATTTTACAACGGCGGATGATTTGGACAGCTTTGCTATTTTGTCTTTTACTCTTTTGCCGAACGCCTGCAGTTTTACATAAACAAAATCAAATTTTTCTCTCAACCAACTGTATAGACCTCCAAAACGATTCCAATGTTTTACTTTATCAAGACCTTTGCCCCGGTCTTTAACTTCAGATGGTATTCCAATCCCTGTACCTGATCTCTCTTCTACATCTACCAGCGTTTTCGCTACTTGTGTTTTTTCAACCTCTTTATCGTTGCCTAAGAATTTTTTTGCATCATCCTGCCATGGCGTAAAATGTTTTTTCTTCCAGCTTTCATCATTGAAATTTTTATCTGTTTTTTGAACTATCTTTTTAGTTTGTTTTTTTACAGGCAAGGATTTTTTGTTTATCAGTTTTGGCGCAACACCACCACTTCCTGCAGCGGTGATGGATGGAATTACATCGCCGTTTAATCTTTCGAGTACTGTGTTTACCTGGCCGCTTCCGGTATTTGTCGGGATATTATCAGGTATCCATTCATAAGACCAAACTCCGTTTACCTTGTCTTTATATACAAACAATCTTCCTTTTAAACTGGTATCCTCCAATACGCGTTTCACACCTAAAAGCCCTTCTTCATATAAAGAAAGCGGAACACGTGGAAATTCCGCTCCGCCTGGATATTGCACGCCAGAAGGAATATTTAATGAGGAAAGTGATTTGGGATCTGGATTCCATTTTGTTTTGCTATCACCTTCATCTGGATTTACACTTAAATAGTTATTTATATAGGTTGCCGTATTTTTTATACCGGATTTATAATCTGTAACTTGGCCTTCCCCTAAAAATGTTTCAGACGAAAAACCAGGTTTAAGATCACCAATATAAATATCAGTTGGCGCTACGGTAAGTTTTGTAACCTTAGGTGTAATCAGTGAACCTTGGGGTGCAGCATTTGTTTTATGACTGTATCTTCCGCCTCCAAATTCCAGCTTACTGTTACTACTGAGGAAAGATGGATTTGTTCCGTCGTAATTTATACCAATAGTTCTTGAATTTCCGCCAGATGGAGTGGCTTTATAAAAATCAGCGATGCCTGTTACACCTTTATCCACATCTTTTTTATTGGCGCCTGGAATTTTTACTTCTATAAAAAGATCGCTGTTTGCCTTTATAAATAAGGGTAATACCGCTGAATGCACCAACGTTCCGCTTGGTTTATTAGGTGGCGCAAAAAAGTAATTTTTCTTTTGAATTACTTTTTTATTAATGCTGTCTGTTTGTTGCACCACATGTGTAAGTTCATGGGCGAGTAATTGCTTACCACGGTCTGTATTTGGCTGGTATTGGCCTTCACCAAAGACAATATGATTTTGATGTGTATATGCTAAAGCATTTATATCTGCAGAAGATTGATGCGCCTGCTTATCATTATGTATCTGTACATTGCCAAAATCGTAACCAAAACGATTTTCCATAAAATCAAGCGTTTTGCTATCCATCTGCTGAACTGAAGATTGTAATGCCTGATCTACATTACCAGGCGCAACCTGTCCGGTATCACCGCTTTCTTTTCTATGTAATTTATTTTTTTCCTCTTCTTCAAAAGCCTTAAATTTTGCTTGTACCGGTTGTTCAGGTTGCTGACGCTTAACAGGTTTTTCTTTTTTATATTCTTTTTTCTGTAACTCTTCTTCTTCGCAATGTGCACATTTGCGTTGTATTAAAGAATCATTATTTGCTTTGGTATCATCAGGCGGAGTAGGTAATCCATCAAACGATAATTTAGCCTGTATTTCAGGCCAGGTTTCTTTTGTTTCTTCCTCTTTATTTTCTTTTTTAAGCGGATCTTCCTTTGCTGTGATGGGTTTATTTATACTAACTGTCGTTGGACTAAAAAAAGCTTTGTTGCTGCTAAGCAGGGAAGAGGGTTCCTGCATTCGAATGACTTTATCAACTCTTGCATCTGTTTGTTGTGTGTAAACATCAATGTGTTGATTAGTGGTTGACTTTTGTTTAGTATCAGTTATTTCGCTATTTATTTCTTTTCGTTGTAATTGTTTTTTTTCTTCTTCTTCGCAATGGGCACATTTACGTTGTACAGATGAAATGGCTGGTTTGAAAAAGAAATTATTGTTTACCGCCGGATCGGGCATTCGCATTACTTTATCAGCCATCGCATCCGCTTCCTGTTCGTAAATGTCATTAGGTTGGTTGATAGTAAGTTTTGGCTGAAAGAACAAAGATCGCTTTGCTGCTCCATTTTGTGAAACAGTATTCGTACTTTGTTTTGATTCAGCAATCTGCATAATTGTCTATTTTTTTAATATTCGGATTTTATTGGCAGCTCTGATGGTTCGGCTAAGGGCGGCAACAACAGCGATACCTTACCTGTTCCAACTGTAAAATAATCCGCTGTACCACTACTTTTTATATTTTCCACTGCTTAACGAATGCATTGAGTTCGGAGATTTTCATGTGGATGCCAGGTGTAGGGATGCCTCATAGAGATTTCAAATAGATTATAGCCTTTGGTATTTTAAATGTGAAAATATTATAGAAAATAAGAATTCTAAATATTTACTTGTTTACTGAATAAAATTCCAAATAAACAATCGGCAATTTGTGGTTTCAACCGAAATACCAGGTACCGCAAAAAGAATTAAATGAGTAAAATTCTTTAAAACAAAATCCATACTGTCATTTTGGATAATTGTATTAAAATTCAAGCCGTACCAGTGGGACAGTACCGCCGCTCCAGCTATCTGATCCGCCCTTGTCTCGTACCGAAAAGTTAAAAAACGAATCGTTAAGATATGTTGGCCCATATAATGATTCCGAGTAACGGTCTAAATCGGTAAGCAATGTTTGGGTTGCACTACGCAACTGGGCTATTAATCGTAAATATTCAGCAACTGTCAACCGCGCTCTGACTGGTATATCAGGAGGATCATCCCGCAGAATATTATTTCTTGCTACCTAAGCCAACACATTTATTGAGCGCGCTGATTTTGTAGCATCAGCATCTGTATGAATTTTACATCACTAATATCATAACCGATTCTTGGGTCAAAAAAGCTTCTTTCGTTTTTGCTCAACGGTTTCACTCCTTAAAGTGTAACTATATAATCAATCTTATGTATGGGAGGCAGCAGAAGTAACATCTTTATTATTTCCTTTCACAGTGCCGTTTTTTCCTCTTCTTCACAGTGCGCGCATTTGCTTTCTATGGAGGAAATAACCGGTTTGAAAAAGAAACTATTGGTTACCGCCTGATACGGCATGCGCATTACTTTATCTGCCATTGTATTTGTTAACTGTTCATACAAGTAATTGGGTTGATTGATTGTAAGCTTTGCTTGAATCACTTCATTAAGGAAAGAACTTTGTTTAGCTTGATGTTCATTTGTATTTTGTTTGAAGGAGTCTTTATGCATACATTAATAAAATTCTTTCATTCCATTTAAATTATCTGTATTTAAAAATGCAATGTTGCCGTTAATCCTATATATGAGCTACCTGCATCGGTGCCTGGAGCCGGTGGAGTTGAAGCCAAAGGATTAAGTGGTGTATGTGCCCCTAAACCTATTGACCATAAAGGTTGCATATAACATCTTTCTGTTGCATCATGGGCTGCATCGTACAAACCATAAATTGCCGAGCCAAGCGCTATGATGCTTTGAATGTTATTTGTATCAAACGCCTGCGTGGCAGTTTTTACATCGTTTGTAAGCGAGTTTAATCTTGTTCTTGTTGCATCGGGGTCCCGCATAGTGCAAACCTGTTGCATACTTGTTACAGATAAACCGGCAGTTCCTACTCCGGTATCTGCATTGTAAGCAACATTTCCTGAAATGCGTATGTGATTAATGGTATCAAGTGAAACAGATAAACCGAATTGTGTTGGAATAGTACTGCTTGCAGTAATGGTTAACGTGCCTACATTTCGAATACGAACAGGCAATGAAGCTTGTATGCTGTTAGGCAAAGAAAGTCTTGTACTAAAACCTCCATAACTAAAAACAAACGTGGTTAACGATGGCATGGATAAGGATGGCGAAGGCCCCGGTGGCCCTGAAGGCACATATGTCGGGGACGGAGCGGGTCCTGTTGGTGTTTGTGAAGGTGCAGGCGGATCGCGTTGAATTAATTTTGTTTGTATGGCTCCCGAATTTTGTTGCACTACATGCGTTAACTCATGTGCCAGTAATCTTTTTCCGTTATCTGTGTCGGGTGCATATTGATTTTCATTAAACACAATATCATTACCTGAAGTATAGGCCAATGCATTTACAGATTGAGCCGATTTTGTTGCAACATTATCTGTATGCAAACGCACATTCAAAAAATCATAACCCATTCTTGATTCAAAGAAAGTTTTGTTCTTTTCATTTAATGAATTGCCTCCCGATAAAGCGTTGATATAATTTTCTGTTTCACCCGATGCTTCTGTTGGATTATCATTATTATTTTCTTTTCGCTGTACTTCCTTTTCTTCTTCTTCACAATGTGCACATTTGCGCTGAACAGATGTAA
>JBDTKB010000187.1:0-5011 GCA_039935555.1 Ginsengibacter sp.
AATTATTGAAATACTTTCACCTTCAACAAGAAACTACGATCGTGGTTTAAAATTTATGTTGTATCGCGCTATTCCGACTTTAAGAGAATATATTCTGGTAGAAGCCGAATCGATTCATGTGGAGCAATTCGCAATCAATAAAGAAGGCCTTTGGCAATTGAAGGAGTTTTCAAATCAAAATGATCACTTAATATTAGAATCGCTGGATGTGATTTTACCGCTAAAGGAAATATACGACAGGTGCAAATTATAAATGGAATTGCCGATAGAACCTGGTGCCAAAATTAAAATCTTGACTGAATATAATAGGGAAGCATATCTCTCCACGTCGGCCAGTCATGTTTCATATCGCTTCCCCAAATGTCAAGCTCATAATTTATTCCTTTGTTGTATAATACGCCGGCAAATGCTCTCGAGGCTTCAGGATCTTCAAAGTCGCCGCTTCCTGAAAGTATATGTATGTGATTACTTTTTCTAATATTGTTTAAATACCAATCGTCTGTCAGCGCTGGCATATAATTCATGGGAGAATTAAAATAAACCTGGTCATCATTAAATCCTTTTGTGTATTCATGCAGGTCGTACACGCCGCTCATTGCAATAACTCCGTTGATAATATCTGGCCGCTTTAAAAAAAGATTCATACTGTGCAGTGCCCCAAAGCTGGCGCCACACGTAATTATAGGCGTATCATCGGAAGTAGCAATTTTTATAAAAGGAATTATTTCATTAAAAACATATTGGTTAAATTGGTTTTGCCTGATGGCTTTATGCTCGCCCAACATGTTATTGTTCATCCAGCTTTCATTATTAATACTGTTAATAGAAAACACTTTTACCTTGCCCGAATTTATGTGGGGAGCAAGACTATCGATCATTTGAAAACGCTCATATTCCAGGTAATCAGCCACGGCGGTAGGAATAAGCAAAAGCGCAAATCCATAGTCGCCATAAACTGCTACGGGCATTTCTTTATCTAAAGAAGGGCTGTACCATGAAGTGAGTTCTCGTTTCATAAAAAATGAATTAGTGTGTACGCAAAATAATCTAATCCTAAAACTTTACGTTAACCTTTTTGCAAGCGCATCCTTCACTCCCCCAAACCATTCATCTTTTAAAATACTTAAAACAATGCTGTCTCTTCTTTTGTCCTCATCCCGGGTCGGCATATTTTTCCGGAGAACACCGTCTACCTTACAACCGATAGATTTCATAGCAGCAATACTCCTTGCATTATCATTATCGGCACGAAATTCTACCCTTTCCATCCCAATTTGCTCAAATGCAAAAGCCAATAATAAAAATTTACAATGCCGGTTTAATCCTGTTCCCTGGAACTTTTTTCCATACCACGTGTAGCCAAGCTGCAATGTTTTAAAAGGAATATTGATGTCGTAAAACCTAGTACTGCCTGCATATTCATTGGTACGTTTATCAAAAACAATGAAGGGATATTCTTTTTCTTTTTCCTTTTCAACAAAAGCAATGTCCATATAATTTTTTAAGCCTTCTTCGCCGGCAGCAGTTACCAGCGAATATTTCCATGTGCCGGGCTCCGTTAAGGCAAATGGCAATAAATTAATAAAATCTTCCTTTTGTAATGGGCGAAGCAACACACGCTCATCTTCCAATATATAATTTTTAGCGCAATCAAATTTTTCCAACATTTTTCTATTATTTTTTATTGAGATTAAAGATACATGCGTCCTGATTATTTTTTTAATTTTAGAACTTCAATTAAACATCATTATAAATTTATTACTATAAAATAAATCAATGGACAAACCTTCTTCTTACTGCGAAGCAGTTGCCACAATGGATAAAAATAATCTTCATAAAATTTATCACGACACCGCTTATGGATTTCCGATTGATAGTGATGATGAATTGTTTGAAAGGCTTGTGTTGGAGATAAACCAGGCAGGATTGAGCTGGTCAACAATATTAAATAAACAAGAAAATTTCAAAAAGGCTTACAAAAATTTCAACATAAAAAAAGTGGCTACTTTTAATGAAAAAGATTTTGAAAGATTAATGAACGATGCCGGTATAATTCGCAATCGGTTAAAAATAAATGCTGCCATAGAAAATGCAAAAACGCTTTTAAATATTCAAAAGGAACATGTTTCTTTTAAAAAATGGATTGATTTTCACCATCCAAAAGCAAAAGACGAATGGGTAAAGATTTTTAAAAACACCTTCCGGTTTACAGGCGGTGAAATTGTAAATGAATTTTTAATGAGTACCGGTTATTTACCGGGTGCACATATTGAAAGTTGCCCGGTTTATAGAAAGATGGTAAAGGCGAAGCCTGCATTTTTAAGAAAGTAAAGTTTAGGGAAGTGCCCTGCGGGTTTTATTTGATTTGATTTAAGAGGCATTGAATAAAATTTCCTCAATATTAATTGCCTTTCATGTCTTCCAAATCCTTTTTCATTCTGAACATTTCATCACGCAACCTGGCAGCTTCCATGAAATCAAGGTCCCTTGCCGCCTTTTCCATTAACCTTTTAATTTGCCCTATAGCTTTTTCTAATTGCGGTATCGTTTTATATTCAACCTGGTCTTCAGCGGCAATTGTAATTAAGTCATCCGCAGCATAGGGAGATGCAGTTGTTCCCTTAATATCAAGCACTGATGTTTGACCCATTATTTGCTCTATGGATTTAAAAACCGTGGTTGGAGTAATGTTATGTTTAATATTGTACTCAACTTGTTTTTCCCTGCGCCGCGTTGTTTCATCAATTGTTTTTTGCATGCTTTCTGTCATGATATCAGCATAGAAAATTACCAAACCATCAACATTACGGGCAGCCCTACCCGCAGTTTGAGTAAGTGATCTTTCGTTACGTAAAAAGCCTTCTTTGTCCGCATCTAAAATGGCCACGAGTGAAACTTCGGGCAGATCAAGTCCTTCCCGTAAAAGATTTACGCCCACCAAAACATCAATTTCTCCAAGGCGCAATTCCCTCAAAATTTCAATTCTATCCAAAGTGTGTACTTCGCTATGAATATATTTCGATTTTATATTTATACGGTGCAGGTATTTATCCATTTCTTCAGCCATACGCTTGGTTAACGTGGTTACCAGTACGCGATCACCTTTGGTAACTCTTTTATCTATTTCATCCAGCAAGTCATCAATTTGATTTACAGACGGCCGGATTTCAATTGGCGGATCTAACAAACCTGTAGGCCGTACGACCTGCTCTACCACTATACCTCCTGTTTTTTCTAATTCATAATCGCCCGGTGTTGCGCTAACGTAAATGGTTTGGTTCAACATATTTTCAAACTCATTAAAGTTCAATGGCCTGTTATCTAACGCGGAGGGTAGACGAAAACCGTAATCAACTAAAATTAATTTTCTGGACCGGTCACCGCCATACATCCCGCTCACCTGTGGAATGGTTTGGTGGCTTTCATCAATTACACATAAAAAATCATTTGGAAAATAATCCAGCAAACAAAATGGCCGTGTGCCTGGCTCTCTCCTGTCAAAAAATCTTGAATAATTTTCGACTCCATTGCAATAGCCCAATTCACGAATCATTTCAACATCGTAATTCACTCGTTCGGAAATTCTTTGTGCCTCAATGTATTTTCCTGTGCTTTTGAAATACTCTGTTTGCCTGGCGGCTTCGTCCTGAATTTCATAAAGAATTTGTTGCAATTTATCTTTTGGAGCTATGTATAAATTCGCAGGAAAAATCGCCGCATCATTAACCTGCATAATCCTTTTGCCAGTGCTCAGTTCCAGTGTTTCTATACTTTCGATTTCATCGCCAAAAAAAGTAATACGATAGCCATTATCCATGTAAGGCAAATTAATATCAACCGTATCTCCTTTCACCCTGAAAGTACCTCTTGCAAAATCGCCTTGCGTTCTGGAATACAAACCATTTACCAGCGAATGCAAAAATCCCTGGCGGCTAATTGTTTGTCCCGATTTTATGCGAACAACTCCTTCAGCAAAGTCTTTGGGATTTCCGATTCCATAAATACAACTTACACTTGCTACCACGATAATGTCTCTTCGTCCTGTTAATAATTGAGAGGTAGCAGCCAACCTTAATTTATCCAACTCTTCATTGATGCTAAGGTCTTTTTCGATATAAGTATCACTAACGGGCATGTACGCTTCCGGTTGATAATAATCATAATAAGAAACAAAATAGCCCACGGAATTTTCAGGAAAAAATTGACGAAATTCGCCATACAACTGCGCCACCAAAGTCTTGTTATGCGTAAGGACTAAGGTTGGTTTTTGTACGTTCTGAATAACATTAGCCATGGTAAATGTTTTACCACTACCGGTAACTCCCAAAAGCGTTTGGTATTTTTCGCCTTCAAGAATTCCTCTCGTAAGTTGTTCGATCGCCTCTGGCTGATCTCCTGCTGGTTTGTATGATGAGTTGAGTTGGAACGGCATAGGGATATGCAATTTACAACTGAATCAGCAAAAGAAAATTCATTCAAAAATAAGTTTTCAAAACTTTTTCTGAAGCAGCCTCATTACTTAAAAATCCTATTTATTTGATACAGATATTTCGCCAAGATATTCGGCTAGTTTTATAATTGCATTTGCATCCACTTGAATTTGTGCCTGTGCTTCCTGCCAGTTTCTTTGCTCAATGGCTTCGCGAATACCGGGCATTGTTTTTACGCCATAACCGGTATAAAAACCTGGTGCATAAATCGTGTGTTTGTACCACGACCTTCGCGGCAATCCGGCTTCATCTAGCAATTGCTGCTCGGCGGTATAAAGAGATTTATTAAAATTTTCATCAACCGCGCCGGTCTTTATTTTATTTTGATAAACAACTTTTAAGCTATCGGTACTGTTTTTCAATTGTGCCAATGCATTTTGTAATGGCGAAAAATCGAGGAATGGAACATCTGGTTTTGCGACAGGGATTAGGTATTTTTTTGTTGGGTCTTCGCCAACTTTGTAATCGCCGGAGTTAATTAAATGGTTTTCCATTTCTGTGGATTCCCGGGTTGTTTGTAA
>JBDTKB010000188.1:0-5127 GCA_039935555.1 Ginsengibacter sp.
GCAATGGTAAGAGGTTACCAGGGTCATGATCTTTCAAAGAATAATACGATAATGGCCTGTGTGAAACACTTCGCATTGTATGGCGCGGCCGAAGGTGGGCGCGACTACAATACAACAGATATGAGCCATATTAAAATGTTTAATGATTATTTGCCTCCCTACAAAGCAGCAATAGACGCAGGTGCGGGAAGTGTTATGGCTTCTTTTAATGAAGTAGATGGAGTGCCCGCTACGGCTAACAAATTTTTACTAACAGACGTGTTACGCAATCAATGGGGCTTTAAGGGTTTTGTGGTTACAGATTACACGGGCATTAATGAAATGGTGGCGCATGGCATCGGGGATTTGCAAACTGTTTCCGCAAGGGCTTTGGTCGCTGGTGTAGATATGGACATGGTAGGAGAAGGTTTTTTGAGCACTTTACGGCAATCTTTAAAACAAGGAAAAGTTACGCTTCAGCAAATAGATTTTGCCTGCAGAAAAATTCTTGAGGCAAAATATGAACTGGGTTTGTTTGATGATCCTTATCGCTATTGTGATGCACAAAGAGCCAAAACAGAAATTTTTACCGAATCAAATAAAAAAGAAGCGAGAGCAATTGCGGCGCAAAGTTTTGTGTTATTAAAAAATGATAAGAATATTTTGCCGCTGAAGAAATCGGGAACTATTGCATTGATTGGGCCACTTGCAGATGCTAAGGAAAACATGACGGGCACGTGGAGTGTTGCCGCCGATCTCACTACGCCGATATCTGTATTACAGGGTTTGAAAAATGTTGCAGGTAGCAGTGTAAATATATTGTATGCAAGAGGGTCAAACTTATCAGGAGATAGCTTATTTGATGTAAGAGCGGGAATGTTTGGAAAATCTTTTAAGCACGATGCCAGGCCAGCCCGGGAAATTATTGATGAAGCTTTGGCTGTTGCTGATAAGAGCGATGTAATCGTTGCTGCCTTGGGCGAATCGGCAGAAATGTCGGGCGAAAGTAGCAGCCGGAGTAATATCAATATTCCGGATACCCAGGAAGATCTCTTAAAGGCTTTAGTAAAAACGGGTAAGCCAGTGGTGCTGGTTTTATTCACCGGAAGGCCGCTCACGCTTAAATGGGAACAGGATAATGTACCCGCGATCTTAAATGTTTGGTTTGGCGGCAGTGAAGCAGGAAACGCAATTGGGGACGTTTTGTTTGGCAACGTAAATCCTTCCGGTAAGCTCACAACTACCTTCCCCCAAAACGTTGGCCAGATACCGCTTTATTACGCCCATAAAAATACAGGCCGTCCTCTCGAAGAAGGTAAATGGTTTTCAAAATTTCGTTCAAATTATTTAGACGTATCAAATGATCCTGTATATCCTTTCGGTTTTGGCTTAAGCTACAGCACTTTTCAATATAGTGATGTTACACTCAGTGATACTGCAATGAAAGGCAATAAAACATTGAAAGCTTCTGTAACAATAACGAATAATGGAACTGTAGAAGGTAAAGAAACGGTTCAGTTATATATGAGAGATGTTGTAGGAAGTATTACCAGGCCTGTAGAAGAATTAAAAGGATTTCAAAAGATTGATGTAAAGGCGGGGGAATCCAAAACAGTTTCGTTTAATATTTCCACCAATGATCTGAAATTTTACAATGGCGATCTGAAATATGATTGGGAGCCGGGTAAATTTGTTGTTATGATTGGGGGCAATTCCAGGGATGTGAAAAAAGCGGCCGTCAATTGGATAAGGTAATTCTTAAAATGAATGGCGATGCAATTTAAAATTTTAATAAATTATCAATGAAAAAGCTTTCTTTAATTTTAATTTTTTCAGGAGTTACGTTTGGCTTTGCGCAAAGCAACACAGTTTCAATTAAGGCAAAACCTTACAACACTTCCGGTAAAAAAGTGATCGTTTATACTACTGCAGATAGCACTTCTTACCGGCTTTCACCAACCGATACTGTAACCTTAAAAAGATGGGACAACCTTTTGAAACACAAATTTGTGTGTTCGTCGACCCGTCTAAAACATTCCAGTCCATTTTGGGAATTGGCGGCGCATTGACTGATGCCTCCGCCGAAACGTTTTACAAACTTCCTAAAGACAAACAAAAAGAGTTGTTAACCGCGTATTATAACGTTAATAACGGTATCGGCTACACGCTTGCCCGCACAAATATTCAAAGCTGTGATTTTAGTAGCGATAGCTATAGTTATGTTAGCGCGAAAGATAAAGAGCTCAAAACATTTAATGTTGATCATGACAAGAAATTCCGTGTTCCGTTTATAAAAGAAGCCATTGCTGCTGCCGGAGGGAAATTGACATTATTTGCCAGCCCCTGGAGCCCGCCGGCATTTATGAAGGACAATAATGATGTGCTGCATGGCGGAAAATTACTACCGGCTTTTGATCAGAGTTGGGCAAATTTTTACGGCAAATTTATTAACGCCTATGAAAAGATGGGCATACCAATTTGGGGCATTACTATTCAAAATGAACCAATGGCAAAACAAACCTGGGAATCGTGTATTTACACTGCGGAAGAAGAAAGGGATTTTTTAAAGAATTATCTCGGCCCTACGATGCAAAAAAATGGAATGGGTAATAAAAAAATTATTGTTTGGGATCATAACCGCGATTTAATTTATCAGAGAGCAAGCACAATACTCGAAGATCCTTCAGCGGCCAAATACGCATGGGGTGTGGGTTTTCATTGGTACGAAGACTGGAGTGGCGGCGACCAGGTTTTTGAGAATGTTGAAAGAGTACACGAAAGTTTCCCAGGTAAGAACCTTCTATTTACGGAAGGCTGTAACGGCCCTTTTAAATTAGATCAGTTAAAAGATTGGAAATTGGGCGAACGTTATGGCAGCACTATGATTCATGATTTTAATGCCGGAAGTGTGGGCTTTACAGATTGGAATATCTTATTAGACGAGACCGGTGGACCTAACCATGTTGGTAATTTCTGCTTTGCTCCTGTTCATGCAATTACTTCAACAGGCGAGTTAGTGTACACCAACTCTTATTATTATATTGGCCATTTTTCAAAATTCGTTCGGCCGGGCGCCAAAAGAATTAGTGCTGCGCCAAGCAGGAGCCCGTTGCAAACAACTGCTTTTATAAATACTGATGGCAAAATTGCAGTCATCGTTATGAACCAGACTGATAAAAAAATAGACTACAATTTATGGATTGCAGGGCAAGCTGCGCCCGTTGTCAGCCTGCCGCATTCCATCGCTACTCTCGTTTTCTAAAAGCATAGGATATTGGCAATAAAATAGTATGAAAATTTATGCGGGAATTTAACTTAATCGTGCCCTTGCAACTTTACAAGCTTGTTATAGATTCCTAATAATAAAAATGGAGCGGCCCATTGCCCGATAAAAAGACTATTGTGTTTGTTTCCGCTGAATTTAAGAGCGAGTGAAACGCCCATTGAGCCTAATGCTGCCCAAAGAAAAACGTCGGATGGAATTTTGGCGGTTTGTTCTTCAATAGATTTTGCCAATTCGCCTTCTTTGTGCGCCGGATTTTTAATTTCGTCCATGATGTTTGATTAAGGTGTTTTTTAAATGTTGTTATGAATACAATCTTTAAACAGGAACCAATAAACTTTGTTCGGAGAAAAAAATAATTATTAAGAATAGCGGAACTTAATGCCGTTTCAAGATAAGTTTTTCAAGTGTTGAAATTGGTCATTGTTAAAATTGAACAAATCAAAAATGTTGACACTTTTAAACAGAACAAAGAGGAAACATGGTTCTTGAATTATAAATACCATTCATAATAATTATGTGATAGTGTTTGAATTCACTGAATAAAATATTTACCTTGGAAGGAGATTCATTTGTTCCTGTTTTGTGTAAAGATTTACGCAGAGATTATACAGAATCATTATGGAGAAATTAATAAAAACAGGCCGGGCATTCTACGGTTTCGGCATTGCCGGAATTGGAGTGCAACAATTTATTTACAGTGGTTTTCGTCCCGTTCTTTTACCCGAATTACCGTCATGGGTTCCATGGCAATTTGCCTGGGCTTACCTCGCCGGAGCACTATTAATTTTAGCAGCCGCTTTGATTATTTTTAGTGCAAACGCCAGAAAAACCGCCACCATCCTGGGGTTGGCCTTCCTCTTCTTATTTTTATTTTTCCAGGTTACCTATCAGCTTTTCTTTAGTCCTTATTCTTTTAATTTCGGACTTTGGACAGATCCGCTTAAAGAACTGGCGTTTTGCGGCGGAGCATTCTTAATTGCAAATTCCTATGAAAAGAATAAGGCTGTAACACGAAAAACCACTTATCAAAACTTTTTGGAAGCGCTACTTACCTTCGGCAATATTTTCTTTGCTATTACAATGATCGTCTTTGGCATCGATCATTTTATTTATACGGAATTCGTAGCAACCCTTGTCCCTGCATGGATGCCTGGTCATATTTTCTGGACGTATTTTGCGGGCGTTGCCCTGATCGGTTCGGGCGTTTGTATTGCCTTGAAGTTTAAATTAAAATTGATTGGGCTGCTACTCGGTTTCATGCTATTTCTTTGGTTTGTTATCCTTCATATTCCCCGCGCCATTGCCGATCCGTATGTGGATAAAGGCAACGAAGTTACCAGCGTATTTGAGGCGCTCGCCTTTAGCGGCATTGCCTTCGTAATTGCGTGTATGCCTTGGGCTAAGGCGAGGAGATTTAGGGTTGGATAAATGCAATTACTTCAACTTTCTTTTTATTTCTTTTGGCTTGCCTTCGCCTTTAAATAATTTGGTGACACCTGCTCTTATTATTTGTTCTGTTCAAAATCATACTGCAAAGCTGCTGCTCCTAATATTCCGGCATTCTCTAGTTCGGATACTTCAACCTTTATATTTTGTATCGCTTTTTGAAAGCCAAATGTTTTTATTTGGTTCCACATTGCTGATGAGAAATAAGGAAATGCGGCCCGCACTGAGCCGCCCAGGATAATGACTTCTACATCTAAAGCATACAACATCATTTTGATTGCATTACCTAAATGAGTTCCCATCTCTTCATACATTTTTAAGGCTTTTTTGTTTCCATTTGCTACCTGTTCAAAAACAATCTCTCCGCGCATGTTATATTTATTTTCAAAAAACTGGCCACTTGCGTAGTATTCAAC
>JBDTKB010000189.1:0-7558 GCA_039935555.1 Ginsengibacter sp.
TAATAATATTGCCTTAAAAACAAAGGATACCTCCTTAAAAGAAATTATTTTTGCCGCATATTTCTCAAAATAAGGTTTGCAAAAAAACTTACTAATGAATAAAGGACCAGTTTCAGAATTTATAGAACATCATTACCGGCATTTTAATGCAGCGGCCTTGATGGATGCAGCCAAGGGATACGTTAAACACATGGATGAAGGTGGTAAGATGATGGTAACACTTGCAGGTGCAATGAGTACGGCTGAATTAGGAATTTCTTTTGCAGAAATGATACGGCAGGATAAAGTTGCTATCATAAGTTGCACGGGTGCTAACCTTGAAGAAGATATCATGAATCTAGTAGCACATAGCCATTATAAAAGAGTTCCAAATTATCGTGACCTCAGTCCAAAGGAAGAATGGGATCTTTTAGAAAATCATTATAACAGAGTAACGGACACGTGTATCCCCGAAGAAGAAGCGTTTAGAAGATTGCAGCAACATATCCATAAAATATGGAAGGACTCAGAGAATAAAGGCGAACGTTATTTCCCGCATGAGTATATGTATAAAATGTTGCTGAGCGGTGTGTTGGAACAATATTATGAAATTGATGCGAAGAACAGTTGGATGCTGGCTGCGGCGCAAAAAAACATTCCGATTGTGGTGCCCGGTTGGGAAGATAGTACGATGGGAAATATTTTTGCTTCTTATGTTATCAAGGGAGAATTAAAAGCGTCCACCATAAAAAGCGGTATAGAATATATGGTTGAGTTGAGTGACTGGTATAGAAAAAATTCAGAAGGTAAAGGCGTTGGATTTTTCCAGGTAGGTGGCGGTATTGCAGGCGATTTTCCCATTTGCGTTGTACCCATGATGTACCAGGATTTGGAATGGCATGATGTTCCCTTCTGGAGCTACTTTTGCCAGGTTTCAGATTCAACCACTTCTTACGGTTCTTATTCAGGTGCGGTGCCCAATGAAAAAATTACCTGGGGTAAGCTGGATATTGATACTCCAAAATTTATTGTAGAAAGTGACGCTACCATTGTAGTGCCGTTAATATTTGCGTGGGTGCTTGGCTGGTAGTCTTACAAATGCTCTTAAAAAAATGAATAATAAAAAATCATGAATGTTACCGGTTAAGAATTTTTCTCCTCAGCAAGTCGCGGCGATTACATCATTGCCAATTGGGTTTATTGGCGGTATAGCAGTATTTTTTTATGGGGAAGGTGCCTTACCGGCATTAGTTGTTTTCATTTTCTTAAGCATTATCGCATACGCTTTTATTTATTTTATGATTCAAAGGTTTGTTTATCGTAAAATAAAAATTATCTATAAACTCATTTATCAAACTAAAGCCAGCAAGCGGGAGGAATTTTATTATAAAAATATTTTACCACAAAAATCAATTGAAGAAGTAAGTGAAGATGTGGAGCAATGGGCAGTACAGCGCAAAGAGGAAATAGAAATGCTGCGGAAGAATGAAGCCTTTCGCAAAGAATTTTTAATGAACCTGTCGCACGAGTTGAAAACGCCCATTTTCGCGATACAAGGTTATGTAGATACTTTGTTAAATGGAGCTTTGGATAACCCGGAAGTAAATTTAAAATTTTTAAGCAATGCTTCTAAAAATATTGACAGGCTGGTAAACCTTGTGGATGACCTTGATGAAATTACTAAACTTGAAAGTGGTGAGCAATTGCTGATCAGGCAAAATTTTATCATACAGGATGTTATTAAAGAAGTGTTTGAATCGTTATCGATAAAAGCAGATGAAAAGAAAATAAAATGCCTTATAAAAAGAGGATGTGAAGTACCTCTTTCCGTTTATGCGGACAAAGAAAAGATACGACAGGTGTTGATTAATCTTATTGATAATGCAATTAAATACGGAAAGCAGAATGGCCTTATTGAAGCCAGCGCGTACAATATAGATGGCAGAAAAATTCTTGTAGAAATAAGTGACAACGGCTATGGCATTACTGAAGATCACCTTCCCCGCATATTTGAAAGGTTTTATCGTACAGATCTTGCAAGGGCGCGGAAAGCAGGCGGAAGCGGGCTGGGATTATCAATTGCAAAACACATAGTTGAAGCGCATGATGAAACAATACATGTAAGAAGTAAAACCGATGTAGGTACTACATTTGGATTTACTTTGCCCTCATCAAAACCCATTTAAGTCTTCTTTTTTGACAGCAATAGTTTGTTGAATGGATTTTCAAAAAAGATCCGGCAAAAAATTGCTGATAGGATGCCAATCAATGCCCCAGCAAGAACGTCATCGATAAAATGCTGCGCGAGGTAAATCCGGCTATATCCAACCAGTACAGCACCGGCCAAAAACAGCATCGAATATTTTTTATTTTTTACAGCGAAACTCAGGACCGCCGCAAGTGCAAAGGCTGACGCGGAATGCCCAGAGGGGAATGCATGAAAATTATGTAACGTAACATTTTCAATAAAGTATTGGTAGGTGCTGCCTTTCAAATATACGGCAGGGCGGGCTTCAACAATATAGCTCTTTAATATTTGTGCAATAATACCCGAGATTGCGTAGCTGCTTAAAACCATCAGGCTTAAAAACCTTTTCTTAAAAAAGAACAAAAGTAACCCGACTGCTACACAAAAAAATCCATCTCCAAGATAAGTAAGCGGGATAAAAATGAGATTCAATAAATTGGTATGATAAGGATTCAATAAAAAAAATCCCTCGGCCTTGGAGAAAAATATAAGCACAAATAATGAGGCTAAGACGAAGATTAAAAATCCAATAAAAAAGAAGCGGTTTTCCCTGTACAATTGCGGTAGCGTCATTCGATATAAAAATTCAATTATTTCAAAAATAATTAAAGATTATATCAACCGGTTATAAAACATAAACCGGTAGTATAAACTACCTGCTGAATATTATGATTTTCTGAATGAACAAATAGAGTGTAAGTGATTTTGAAAAGAAAAATAACGGGTAAAACTTTGCAGCACGTGGCTTCTACTGATGCTTCAATACTTTTGCTTCTACATAAAAAATTATTTCTTCAGCGATGTTTTTTGATTGATCGCCCACCCTTTCCAATTTTCTGATGATAGACAAAATGTAAAGCGCTTCACTTATATTCTTATTGCTCTCTTTTATATAAGCAGTTATATTACCGTCAGCTTTCTTATTTATTTCGTCTAAAACGTCGTCCCGCGAAAAAATAGTGCGGGCTAGTAGTGTGTTTTCAAACTCAAAGGCGACTTGTGTATCCGTTAAAATACTAATAGAGTCATCAAACATTTTAATTAGTTGTGCCGACTCCAATACTTTCTTATTAAATTTTACAGGCGCTTCTACAATATACCTTGCAATACCTTCAGCAATATCCCCAATACGTTCAAGGTTTGTATTAATTTTTAAAGCCGCTAATAAGAAACGCAAATCAATTGCAACCGGACAATAAAGTGCAAATACATTTTCGCAATCGCCATCTATTTTTAATTCAAGAGCATTCACTCTTTTCTCTTTTGCAATTACTTCCCTCGCAAGATCCTTATCGAAAGTAAGCATCGCCTGGCGGGATTTTGATAGTTGCAAAAGCACCAATTGCCACATGCTTATTACTTCAGCTTTTACGTCCGCTAATTCCTGTTCAAATTGTGTCATACTTTTTCGAATTTACATCCATTAGCTAAATCTTCCGGTTATATAATTTTGAGTGCGCTTATCTTGTGGATTCGTGAACATCGTTTTTGTGTTATCATATTCTATCAACTCACCAATGTAAAAGAATGCCGTTTTATCACTAACTCTCGCGGCCTGCTGCATGTTGTGAGTTACTATAATCAGGGTATAATTTTTTTTCAATTCCTGTAGCAATACTTCAATGCTCGATGTTGAAATTGGATCAAGGGCCGAAGTTGGTTCATCCAACAATAATACTTCTGGTTCCATTGCAATAGCTCTTGCGATGCACAAACGCTGTTGCTGCCCGCCGGAAAGAAACGTACCTTTTTTATGCAATGAATCTTTCACCTCATTCCAAAGCGCCGCTTTTTGCAACGATTGTTCAACGATGACATCTTTATCGGGCTTAGACATTTTCATTCCATTGAGCTTATAGCCGGCAATCACATTATCGTATATGCTGAGGTTTGGAAAGGGATTCGGCCGCTGAAAAACCATACCAATTTTGTGACGTACAAATATCGGGTGCATCCCGTAAATGTCTTCATTATTCAAAAGCATTTTTCCTTTTGTGCTAGTGCCTTCAATTAATTCATGCATCCGGTTAATGCATCGCAGAAATGTTGTCTTACCGCATCCGGAGGGCCCCATTACAGCCACCACATTATTTTTTGGAATTTCGATATTCACTTTTTTTACCGCGTGCGTCTCTCCAAAATATGCATCGAAATCGATAGTTTTTAAAATTGTACTTTCCATCTTCTGGTTGCGATCTTTGTAATGATGTTTAATAATAATACCCAAATAAGCAAAATAAGCGCAGCGCCCCAGGCCAGGTCGTGCCATTCGTCATACGGGCTGGTGGCATAGTTAAAAATTAGTAATGGCAAACTTTGCATGGGCTTTAAAACATTGGTAGAGAAGAATGGATTTCCGAATGCGGTAAATAATAAAGGTGCTGTTTCGCCGGCAATTCTTGCTACGGCTAATATTACCCCGGAGATAACGCCACTAAACCCACATGGTAAAATGATTCTTAAAATAACTTTATGATATGGAAGGCCCAGCGCAAGTCCAGCTTCTTTTAAGGAAGAAGGCAAAAGCTTTAAGGTTTCTTCAGTTGATCTTACCACGATTGGCAACATCATTATAGCTAATGCAACACTACCTGAAAGGGCGGAAAAAGTTCCCAAAGGCTTAACGATCCAAAAGTAAATAACAATGCCAACAACAATGGAAGGCGTACCCTGTAATACATCTACTGCCAGGCGGCACCAATTAGCAAGGCGTGTTTTTTTATTTTCACTCAAATAAATCCCGCCCATTATCCCAAAAGGAATTGCAATAACAGCCGCAAAGAAAACGATCAACAAACTTCCAACAAGTGCATTTGCAATACCGCCGCCAGTTTCTCCAACAGGCTTGGGAAGGTTTACCAAAAAGTGCCAGTTGATTTTTGCAAAGCCTTGTATGAAAATGTAAAAAAGTATTAGAAATAATGGGATGGTGCACAAAACTGCAAGGGTAATCACTATGCCTTTAAATAATTTACTCTTTCCAATTCTTAATTTAATATTTGGCTTCATAATTAATCAGTTGTAAATCTTGTAATTAACCTTTTACCAATTAAATTAATGATCACGGTTACCAGGAATAAAACGAGGCCAAGCTCTATCAGGGACGATAAATAAAGCGTGCTTGCAGCTTCGGTAAATTCATTTGCAATTACACTCGCCATTGTATTTCCGGGATCAAAAATACTTTTAGGAATAATGCTGGTATTCCCAATTACCATAGTTACTGCCATTGTTTCTCCGAGTGCCCTTCCAAGCGATAATAAAACTCCGGCAAATAAGCCTGATTTAGAATAGGGAATTATAACTGCCCTTATCACTTCAAACCTTGTAGCGCCCAAAGAGTAAGCCGCTTCTTTTAATTGGGAAGGTACCATCCTAATCATTTCCCTGCCTAACGATGCCGCGTAGGGTATAATCATGATGGCCAAAATTAAAGCTGAGGTAAAAATACCAATGCCATACGGCGTTACTCCTAATTTAATTTCAAGAGCCCTTACAATTGGCACCAAAACAAATAACCCCCAAAAGCCATAAATAACAGAAGGCACAGCCGCAATGAGATCTATAGAATTTTTTAAGAATTCAGAAAACCATCCGCGTGGATAATATTCTCCTAAAAAAATAGCTATAGAAAATGAAAAAGGTATAGAGATGACCAATGCTAAAAATGAAGTTAACAAGGTACCTAACAGGAACGGATAGGTGCCGTAAACATTGGCAACAGGATCCCATGTTTTTCCAAATAAAAACCCGAAACCTAACGCCTTTATCGAAGGCATTGATTGTACGATCAGTGTAAATAAAAATCCGATCACCAACGCCAGGATGCTCAACGCAATTAATACGAGGGAGGTTCTAAAAACCTTTTCTATACGTATCTGGTGAAACGAACGTTTTATCTTAATGTTTTTCCAAACATTCATATTTGTTATAGAAGAAATTTCCCGCAGCAAAACATTGCTGCGGGAATCTCCTGGTTTCGTAACTGATGTTTTCAAAACAGTATAAGCGTCTTTTTATAATAATGGCTTGCCGCCAAAAGTAGCTGATTTAAGAATAGCTTCTGCCACCGAAACTGCTGCCGGTGACAATGGAGCATAATGCAAACTTTCGCAAAATTGTTGTCCTTCGTGAATGTTCCACCACAATAATTTTGCTAGATTCTGCGCCCTGCCCTCAGAGCGGTTACTGTAATTTTGGTCTTTATAAATAAGCGCCCAGGTAAATCCGCTGATTGGATAACCATCGGCGGCGTCGGTATTTCCAAGAAATATTTTAGAATCAGCAGGTAATTGAACGTTACCCGCAGCGCTTGTAGAAGCGATATCCGGAGTAATATAATTGCCTGATTTATTTTGAATTTTTGCGTAAGACATTTTATTTTGAACGGCGTAGGCTAATTCGATATATCCAATACCACCGGGTGTTTGCTTTATCAGGCCAGCAACACCTTCATTACCTTTTCCGCCTATGCCCAATGGCCAGTTTACGGCAGTTCCCTTACCAACTTTGGTTTTCCACCCTTCACTTATTTTAGAAAGATAATCAGTGAAAATGTTGGTAGTTCCGCTACCATCAGAACGGTGGGCAATTACAATAGATGTTGATGGCAATTTAACACCGCTGTTTATTGCAGCGATCTTCGCGTCATTCCATTTAGTGATCTTACCTAGAAAAATATCTGCAAGCACCTCAGGATTTAATTTTAGTGTATCCTTTACGTCGGCCAAATTGTAGCTAATTACTACAGCGCCGGAGCACATTGGAATATGCAAAACAGGTACGCCCATTTTTTGAGCCTGTTCTTCTGTTAACGGAGCATCAGAATCACCAAAGTCAACAGTTTTATTTGTTAACTGCAGAATACCGCCACCGGAACCAATTGACTGGTAATTTATCTTTAAGCCGGTAAGCTTATTATATTCTGAGAACTGTTTGGAAAACAAGGGATAGACAAATGTACTGCCTGCACCTAAAAGTGTCTTATCGTCACTGGTTGTCGCAGTTGAATCCGAACCGCTTTTGGTAGAAGAATTGCCGCCGCAACCTGTTGTAATTGCACCAGTGATAGCAAATAAACCCGCTGCAAAAAGTATTCTGTTTATTCTAATTTTAATTTTCATGATTTTTTGTTTGAATAAAATAAATGTATATAATTTCCTTAGTTATTTACCGAAGACGTAATAAAAGGTTAACCGGTACACAAGATCATAGTCTGCATTTGTACCTGCAGCCAATTGTGATGAATAATGGTTGTAATAAATATTAGGCATAAAATGCACTCCTTTTACTGGAGTAAAATCTAAACCTGCAGTTATAAAGCTTTCCTTT
>JBDTKB010000190.1:0-4824 GCA_039935555.1 Ginsengibacter sp.
ATCTCTGAAAAAAATTAAAAATATGTTCCGCATAACAAACTTTCAAAATAGTAAAGTTGGCTTTATCCCAACCTTACTTTATATAGGGCGGGGTACGCCATTTATTTAAAAAAACATTTTTCAATAAATAGAACCTCGCTCAATGCGGGGTTTTTTATTGCCTTGCACCGAACATCAAAATAGCTGAACTTAAAAAATTAAAATAAATGGCAACGAGTCAATCAACATATAAAATAAACCGGATCTTTTCTTTTATCGCTGAGTCGATAAGAGGAAGCCATATGGATTATACAAAAGGAAGTATCCGCAAAGCAATTCTTATGCTGGCAATACCGATGATCCTTGAAATGTGCATGGAGAGCGTGTTTGCTCTGGTAGATTTATTTTTTGTCGGGCATTTGCCCAATGCACAACATACCGTGCAAACGGTAAGTCTTACTGAATCTGTACTATTTATTATTTATTCTGTAGCAATGGGAATAAGTATGGCAGCGGGCGCAACTGTCGCAAGAAGAGTGGGCGAAAAAAATAATGATGAAGCGGCACATGCCGCCATGCAGGCGATATGGCTGGCAATGGGGATAGCGCTCGTTATAAGTATTGCAGGTTTCATATTTGCACCTGATATTTTACGGGCAATGGGTGCCGAGCCACAAACGGTAGCGATGGGAACAACTTACACGAGGATTGATATTGGCAGCAGTATCGTGATTATGTTGCTCTTTCTCATCAACGGAATTTTTCGCGGCGCCGGCGATGCGTCAATGGCGATGAAAAGCCTGTGGCTGGCAAATATCTGCAACATCATTCTTTGCCCTTTGTTCATTCGCGGGCTGGGACCCATTCCTGCCTTCGGCTTAACGGGCGCCGCGATGGCCACAACAATTGGAAGAGGCATCGGTGTTTGCTATCAATTGTATCATTTGTTTAAAGGCAAAGCAAGCCTTAAAATAAAACGTAGACATTTAAATATCGATTGGCCTATTATTAAATCGCTGGTTAAAATCGGGTCACCCGGAACATTACAATTTATCATCGGCTCGTGCAGTTGGATTTTCCTGGCAAGACTGGTGGCAGATACGGGGCATAGCGTTGCATCAGCAGGTTATCAAACCGCCATTCGGGTAGTAATATTTTTTATACTTCCGGCGTGGGGGTTAAGTAATGCTGCGGCTACACTTGTTGGCCAAAACCTTGGCGCAAAGCAGCCGGAACGTGCCGTAGAATCGGTTATGATAACAGCTAAGTACAATGCAATATTCATGGGGCTGGTTTCCATCATATTTCTTGTTGGCGCATCGCCAATAATTTCAGTGTTCACCAGTGATGCAGGTATAAAAGCTATTGCCGTGCAAGCATTGCGCATTATTACAACCGGTTATATCTTTTATGGAATAGGCATGGTGTTAACGAGCGCATTCAATGGCTCCGGCGATACGTGGACGCCTACGTGGATAAATCTTGTATGCTTTTGGTTATTCCAGATTCCAATGGCGTACCTGCTGGCAATGTATTTTAATTTAGGCCCTTTGGGCGCATTTATTTCGATACCGGTAGCGAATACTTTGGTGACTATTGTTGCGTGGATATATTTTAAGAAAGGCAAATGGAAAAGAATAGCTGTATGATTGTCCTTTGGTGATATGCTAATGATTGTATTTTTGAGTATGGCATTACTCGAAGTAAAGAATATAACGAAGCATATAGGTGATCATATAATAGTTAATGATATCAGTTTTGAACAAGATGCTTTTCAAAAAGTTGCCATTGCGGGAGAATCAGGTGCTGGCAAATCAACCTTGCTGAAGATCATCTCCGGACATATTCAGGCTAATAGTGGCATCGTGCTATTTAATGGTGAAAGAGTAATCGGTCCGGAGGAAAAATTATTGACAGGACATAAAGAGATCGCTTATTTATCTCAGCATTATGAATTGCTGAATAATTATTATGTAAAGGATTTAATTTGGTTTCAAATTAAAGTTGACGAAGAAACAGCAACCAGGTTATTTGAAATATGCAGGATCAGGCATTTACTGGAACGTAAAACAGATCAGCTTTCCGGCGGAGAGAAGCAACGTATTGCCTTGTGTATGTTGTTGGTAAAATCTCCCACTATGCTGATTCTTGATGAACCGTTTTCAAATCTTGACCCGGTGCATACCGATGTATTAAAAGCCTTGTTGGAAGACGTTATAGCCAGGTTGCGGATTACGTGTTTACTAACATCACACGATCCAAATGATACACTTTCCTGGGCCGATAAAATTTTCGTGATGAAAGAAGGAAATATCCTGCAACAAGGAACGCCGCAGGAAATTTATCATCATCCGGAGAATGAGTATGTCGCAGGTTTATTTGGCAGGTATAATTTATTGAAACCGGAACAGGCTGCGTTATTTGGAATTGAAGCCAAGGGAAATGTATTGTTACGTCCTGAAAGTTTTAGTATAAGCGAAAGCGTTAGCCTTGGTGCAAAAGGAACGATACAAAAAATAAGTTTTTGGGGAAGTTTTTACGAAGTGGAAGTATTGGTTGATGGTTTGAAGATCGTTTTGAGGGCGCCAAAAAATGAATGGAAGGTTGGGAAGGAAGTAGCTGTAGAAATCAATAAATAGTTACAAAGATCACCATCCAGGCTCATTAAGAATATTATTTAGTTCTTCATCATCTGGTTTGGTGTAAATGCCGGTAAGTATTTCGTAGGCTTCAATAAATTCATTCAGCAGTTTATTTTCTTTATGAATGAGCATAGCATTAAGAATATTGGTGTTCCCGGCACGTATAACGCCTCTCAGTTGGATAAACGAACCATCGTTATACATGTTGAACCAGTTGGTGAATTTATGAAAGCGGGCTTTTTCATGATTGTCGCTGGTATCGCAGATATACACTACCACATTTTCGTATTTGTTGAGAAATGTTTTTATGATGGTTGCAACAGTTAAAGCAAGACGTTTATCAAGGCCTGTAATTATATCATCGGGTCTATATTTTAAATCAAGGTTAAAGCTGAAAACTTTAGAAGCTAAGTGAGGATAATCAATGAATGCGGAACTAAAATCGGAGAAATAGCAATGATATTCACATCCAATGCTTGTTGAAAATGAATAATAATCGGGCCGATGCGTAATATAATTATACGGTTGCAAAGCGGAAACCGAGTTCTTTAAGTTGCTCAAAAGATAAACCATTTTGGAGAGCAGCCCTTATGTAGTTGTTCATCTCAAGCATTACGAGCAATTTATTTGGGCCGCTTACCTTCTTGGCTTTCTCATGAAAGTAGGAAGCCGGTAATTCGCGGAATTCTTTTTGTTTAACGACTTGAGGCATAAGTGAGAAATATATGTAAGCAATTTACGAAATTAATTTTTTAAATAAAAGGCCGTATAATTAGGAAAGTAAATTAAAAAATATGAAGCGCAGAGCAGGATATCATACATCTTAGTGCTTTCTGGCTAACATACAACTAATGATTATTGCGTTCTATGTTTTTTTGTCCTTAGCTGTAGTGGTACTATTAAGCTGTGGTTGCGTCACGCACTGAAGCCACTTTATCTACGTCCGGCAATTGATAATGCAAAAATTTCTATGCATGTCGCATTTGTACTATTCCTGGTTTTCATATTCAGATAGTTTTACTATATAAAAATTGTAACATGAAAAAAGTATTAATTACATTCTTCCTTTTGGTGAGTATCTGTATCCTCTTTGCGCAGAATAATACCACTGCTGAAAAAGCCATCAAAACTATTATACAAAAACAGGAACTCTTATGTAACGAGTTGTAGCAATGCTATTGAACTTCTTTTTCAGCTACATCCTTCGCCACAAACCAGAAGCGCATGTAATGTTGGAAAACAAACGTTAATTTCATTAAGCAAATCTTCTCTCAATTAAACAAAAATTATATGAAATCGGCGCTTACTTTTTGCCTGCTTTTAATGTTCACATATAGTCATAGCCAAAGTGTTGATGATTCTATATCAGTTGTAAAACTGCTTGAAAAAGCAGCTATCACTTTCAGATCGGGTGACGCAAAAGCTTATGCAGATTGCTGGAAAATACAACCGTACAGTGTTATATTCATTTCCACAGCTGATGGCAAAGCAATAACAATTCCTGCCGAAGCATTGGGCAAATCTTCTTCGGCTATGGGCCAGGGTGGTTTTGCTACCGCAACAAATTACAGGATGAGCTTACATAATGATAATGGATGGACAAGTTTTGATGAGGTGTCAACAGCCAAAGACGGAACAAAAACTGACTCTCATGAAATGTGGATGGTTGAAAAAATTAATGGCGAGTGGAAGTTGGTTGCTGCGTCAATGCATTTTTATAAACAACCATAAATACATCTAAATTCAAGTCACCTTTCTAAATGATTTACTCTTGCCAAAACAAACTTCGCAAACTCCTGAGCGATATTCTTCACACAAACCAGGAGAATAGGAAATAGCATTATATGAATACCGTTTCGAAAATGTACAATAGTTACAACTATAAATAATATGAAGGCCACGCAAATTTACGGTTATGTTTTACCTTAATCATTTACCTCAAATCCTGTCGAATGAATAACACCATCAGTAAAAACAAGTCTTTTTATTTTTTTATTGCACTCCTTGCAATAGCTTTCAATGTAAAAGCTAATGATTCCATCGCCATAATTCCAAAGCCAATTTCCATGCAAGTGCATGATGGACATTTTGTCCTCAACAATTCAACGGCTATATCTACGGCATCTTCAGAAACGGATGTTAACCAAAGCATTCAATGGTTCATTGATAAGATCGCTACTTCAACAGGGTATCATCTTTTAAA
>JBDTKB010000191.1:0-8839 GCA_039935555.1 Ginsengibacter sp.
GGTTTTAAAAGCCGGCCAATAATATAATCCTGGTTTTCAAGATCAGGCTGAACTCCCTTCGTTTCAAGAAAAACTTTCTTTTCCCTTTCTAAAATAGTTAGCCCGAGAAATGCTCCGCCGAGTTCGCCGCTTACACAAATAAGATCGCCGTTTTTTGCTGTACTTCTTTTTACAAATTTATCCGGGGCAACTTCTCCAATTGCCGTAACACAAATAATAAAACCCTTTTGTGATGAAGTAGTGTCGCCTCCAACCAAATCAACATTATACACCTCGCATGCCGCATATACGCCCTCATAAAACTCATCCAGCGCCTCCAGGCTAAAGCGGTTACTGAAGGCGATGCTCATTGTTATTTGTTGAGGAATGGCATTCATCGCATAAATATCACTAAGATTTACGATCACGCTTTTATAGCCCAAATGCTTTAGCGGCGTGTACATTAAATCAAAATGAATGCCTTCAATCAACATATCGGTTGTTATTACTACCTGCTTTCCAAAAGGATCAATAACCGCTGCATCGTCGCCAACGCCTACGATTGTGGAGGCATTTTTTATCTCATTATTTTTAGTAAGATGATCAATCAGTCCAAATTCGCCAAGCGAAGAAATTTCTGTTCTGTGTGACATGGTTAATGCAATTTATAATGCAAGAAGTTTGATCTATGATGTTAGCAACAAATTTTTAAACTAAAAATCAACCTCAAATCATCTTGCTGAAATATTCAATTTTTATTTTTCTTTTTAAGCGTTCCCTCTTCATTTAAGATTTCAATACTTCTTTAAAAGTTTCACTGTTTTTTTTCTGTTTGATGTGGGAATATTTAACTAAGATTTCCCTGCACCCATTCAATCAGTTCTTCGTGTATGAGTCCGTTAGTAGCAATTATTCCGGGCTGGTAAGGCGAATAAATATCGCCCTTTAAGTCGGTAACTCTTCCTCCTGCTTCTTCTACAATAATAAATCCTGCCGCGCTATCCCACGCATTCAGTTGGTGCTCATAAAAACCATCGAAGCGGCCGGCTGCCACCCAGCAAAGGTCAATAGCAGCGCTGCCAAGCCTGCGTACCGGAATACCTTTTCTTATTAATCTTTCAAACACTTGTATTGGCCCATTGGGTTGATCTAAATAAGTGTATGGAAAACCTGTTACGAGACAACTTCTTAGCACTTCTTTTTTATTACTAACGGTAATTTTTTTATTATTTAAAGTTGCGCCATTTCCTTTTTCCGCAAAATAAAATTCATTCATATTGGGATTGTAAACTGCACCCATCAACATTTTTCCATTATGCTCCAAACCGATACTTACACAACAAATTGGAATTCCGTTGGCAAAATTTACCGTGCCATCAATGGGGTCAATGATCCATTTGTATTCACTTTCGGTTATTTTTTCTGCCGTTTCTTCACTCACAATTCCGTGTTCAGGAAATGCCTTTCTAATAATCGCCTGGATTGCTTTGTCAGCAGCGTGGTCAGCTTCAGTAACTAAATTATTAATGCCTTCTTTATTGCTGATGGTAAATGTGCCATTGAAAAAATGCATTAATTCTTTGGCGCCGGCTTCTGTTGCGGCAATAAGTGTTTGTTTGTACATACCGCAAAGATTATAAATGTTTGTTTATTTAATTGTTTATTTATTTTGTGGGATTAATTAGCGATTATAAAAATGTAACCTTTAAGTAAACTTGCTGCTCTCCGTCATCATAGTAAATTATAATGTGAAATATTTTCTTGAGTATTGTTTACACGCTGTAAATAAAGCCATGAAAAATATTGAAGGCGAAATATTTGTGGTAGATAATCAATCAACTGATAAAAGCAGGGATTTTTTTTGCAATAAATTTCAGAAGGTAAATTTTATCTGGAATACCGAAAATGAGGGATTTGCAAAAGCAAATAATAAGGCGCTAAAACAGGCTTCGGGAGATTATATTCTTTTTTTAAATCCCGACACTATCCTTGCAGAGGACAGTCTTGAAAAGTGTGTCGCTTTCATTAAATCGCATAATGACCAGATTGCCTGCGGAATAAAAATGATTGATGGTACCGGTAAATTTTTAAAAGAAAGCAAAAGGGCTTTTCCATCACCGGTTACTTCTTTGTATAAACTCTTCGGGCTTTCGGGAATTTTTCCAAAATCTAAAATATTTTCTAAATATCACCTTGGTTATTTAGATGAAAATATAAACCATGAAGTGGATGTTCTGGCCGGCGCTTTTATGATGATGCCACGAAAAATAATACAAGATGTGGGCAATTTTGATGAAAGCTTTTTTATGTATGGAGAAGATATTGACCTTAGCTACCGCATTCAAAAAGCTGGCTACAAAAATTTTTATTTTGCCGAAAGCAGCATCATTCATTTTAAAGGGGAGAGCACTAAAAAAGGAAGCCTCAATTATGTAAAGTTTTTTTACAGTGCCATGATCGTGTTTGTAAAAAAACATTACGGCGGGGCACAGGCAGGAGTGTTTCGCATGCTGATCCAGCTTGCCATCTTCCTCCGTGCGGGGCTTGCCGCCACGGCTCGCTTTCTTAAATGGATTGGCTTGCCGGTTATTGATGCGGCAATAATATTGGCAAGTTTTTGGTTGGTGAAATCTCTTTGGAGCAGATATGTTATGCAGCAGGTAAATTATTCGCCCAATATGTTGTTGATCGCTTTTCCTGCTTTCACCCTGTTATTTTTATTAGCTTCTTATTTCGCGGGGTTGTATGATTTTGTTTATCGGCAGTCGCGGTTAATTAAATCAACCATCACGGCTATTTTAGTTTTGCTTGCCGCCTATTCCTTATTACCCGAAACGCTTCGGTTTTCGCGGGGGATATTGTTGCTCGGATCTATAGTTTCGTTCTTCTTCATGGCGTTGATACGATGGTTATTGCTGCGCTGGAAAATAATCGACAGCGCTGACGAAGCCGACGAAATAAACCAAACGATCGTCGCGGGAAGCGAAAGTAATTTTGCAGAAGTAAATGCAGTATTGCAACAGGCTGGTATGTATGAAAGAGTGCTTGGAAGAATTAATCCGGGTTTATCAAATGAAGCAAACACCATTGGATCATTTGAAAAGCTTGGCCAGGTATTGAAATTATACCCGGTAAAAGAAATTATTTTTTGTGAAGGCTTACTCTCCTTTAAAAAAATAATTGAGGCTATGCAGCAACTGCCCCGCCAAATGCGCATAAAAATTTTCGTTACGGGAACGCACACATTAATCGGGAGCGTGAGCAAAAATGAAGCTGGAAACTTTGTTTCAACGGATGCTGGTTTTCGCCTCGCGCATGCTATTACCCGTCGTAATAAAACTCTTGCAGATGTTATTATAGCTTTCTTTTTTCTCATTACATTTCCTTTGCATTTTATAATAAAGAGAAAACCTTTTCTTTTTTTTAGAAATGTTTTTAGCGTTCTGTTTTTAAAAAAGACCTGGGTTGGCTACGCTTTGGGGGAAAAAGATTTACCTGTTTTAAAACCAGGCATACTAACTACGACGGGGCTTCCGGCCATTTTAAATACGCTTCCCACAGAAAACCTTCATACCACCGACGTGCTTTACGCACAGGGTTTTTATATTTTAAAAGACATTAAAATTGTTTGGGTTAATTACAAACTTTTATCTTTTTAAACATTTGTTGTGCGCATGTAAGTAAGCAAACTGTTAATATGGTAGCATTAAAAATTAATTTCCGCAAAGTATTTCCGAAATTCGCAGGCTAAACGATTTACTGAATGGCTTATAATAATTTCGGAGGGTCTTCAAGATTTACACCGGTAGTTTTAAATCTCATCATAATAAATGCGATTGTCTTTGTTGCACAATTGGTGTTTGACAGTACGCTTGGCCTTACTAATATTTTAGCGCTATATCCCTACAACAGTGGCTTGTTTGAGCCTTATCAGCTTGTAACGCACATGTTTGCCCACGGTGGCTTTTTACATATTTTCTTTAACATGTATGCGCTTTGGATTTTCGGCACCACGTTGGAAAGAGTTTGGGGGCCAAAGAAATTTTTAATTTTTTACCTGGTATGCGGCCTGGCCGCGGGACTTACACAAATGTTTTTTGTTACTACCGGAGCTGCCATAGGTGCGTCAGGTGCCATCATGGGGCTTCTTGGCGCTTTTGCTTACACCTTTCCTAATACTGAATTTTTTATTTTACCAATACCGTTTCCAATAAAAGCAAAATATATGGCGGCGATTTATGCAGCTATCGATTTGTTTGGTGGCTTTTCCGGCGGCAGTGATAACATAGCCCATTTCGCGCATTTGGGCGGTTTGGCTATGGGACTGATTCTTGTAATAATCTGGAACAAAACCAATAAAAAAACGTTCTATTAATTTTATTAAAAGCACATTTTTACTGAAAGGAAATTGGTAATTTTATATCACGTCCCTTATAAAAACATGGCGTAAATGGGAGAATCTGAAAGATATATTGACCGTCGCATCAAGAAAATAAATTTTGGTGAAGATAACAATGCACTGGTAGCGCTCATCGCTATTAATGCTGTGGGCCTGGTTCTGCTGGGCTTAATACGGCTTATCTTTGTTCTGGTCGATTCATCAAGTGCGGCCTTTGAAACCCAGATATTACCCTGGTTTATTTTACCGGCAAAACTTACTACACTCGCTCATAATCCCTGGACCTTTTTGAGTTACATGTTTGTGCACCCCGGCATTCTTTCTGCCTTCACGAACATGCTTTGGCTTTGGGCATTCGGGTCAATTTTACAAGATCTTTCAGGTAATAAAAAGCTCATCCCAATTTATTTATATGGAGGCCTCGCAGGGGCAATTGTTTTTATCGCGACCAACTATGCTATTCCCCAATTAAGGCCATTTATAGCTTTAACTTCTCTCAGCGGGGCCAACGCCTCAATAATGGCGGTAGCTATTGCTACCACAGCCCTTGCGCCTGATTATAGAATTTTTAGAATGTTGAACGGCGGTATTCCAATTTGGATACTTACGGTTTTGTATGTTATCATTGATTTTGTGGGCGTCGGCGCAAGCGGCCCTGCATATCATCTTGCACATTTCGCGGGCGGCTTTGCCGGTTTTCTTTTTATTTTTAGCCTTAGAAAAGGTTACGATGGAAGCTTGTGGATGCTGCGGTCTTATGAATGGTTTATGGACCTTTGCAATCCCGATAAAAAAGTATTGACACCGCAAAAAACTAAAGAAAAAATGTTTTACAAAACAGGTGGCCAAAAACCTTTTGAAAAACGTTCAATAATTACCCAGCAACGTGTTGATGAAATCCTCGATAAAATAAATCAAAAAGGCTATCACTTATTATCAGAAGAAGAAAAAAATATTTTAAAAAGGGCCGGTGAAATTGATTTTTAATGCGACTTGGTCTTTCGCTACCATCACTAAAGTTTTATATCGTAAATGGAGAAGCCATTCCTTCGACGGTTTGCCAAAAATATTTTTATTGTCCTAAACAGCATTATTGCAATTATTTTTCTTGCAGGCGCTTACGTAAAATATTTTAACCCTTCGGAGTGGTGGTATTTTGGCTTGTTCACTTTGGCTCTTGCTTACTTACTCCTTGCGCTGCTTTTCTTTTTAATATTTTGGAGTTTTAAAAAATCCTTTCTGTTCCTGATTTCATTAGTTGCAATTATATTAGGCTGGAATGCCGTAGGTAATATCTTCCCTTTAAATTTTTCTTCGGATTTTGCCTTGCAAAAAAAAGAAGAAAGTATAAGGGTTATGAGTTGGAATGTGGAAGAATTTAATATTCTGCATTACAAAGACCACCCGGAAGTAAAAACGCAAATGCTTGAGCTTATAAATAAATATAATCCGGACATTGCTTGTTTCCAGGAAGTTGTTGCGGGAGATAAAAAAAAGAGTATTAATTATTTTCCAGCAATTCAAAAAGCACTCCAATTCAGTGATTACTTATATTCTTATAGTATAAAAGATGACTTCGATAACAATCATCACTTTGGAAGATTAATTTTTTCGAAATTTCCAATCATCAATAAGCAAACAATGGTTAATTACCCAAATGACTACAATGCCACTTTTCAATACGTTGATGTGCTGGCGCACACCGATACGATCAGGGTCTTTAACGTGCATCTGCAGTCTTTAAAATTTACCAAGGCAAACCTTGACTATCTTGATAAGGCAGGCATAGAAAGTGACAGCAACATTACCGAATCAAAGAGCATAATTTCTAAAATAAAAACAGGATTTATTAAAAGGGCGATCCAGGCCAATTTTATTAAAGATGAAATTAATCATAGCCCATATCCAGTAATAGTTTGCGGAGATTTTAATGACGTGCCTAATTCTTATGCTTATGAAACCATTGGCGCCGGCCTTCAAAACGCCTTTGTAAAAAAAGGTTCCGGAATCGCAAGAACATTTAGCGCCATTTCGCCCACGCTGCGTATAGACAATATTTTCGCAGATAAAAAATTTAAGGTCATTCAGTTTACAAGAGTAAAAAAATTATTGAGCGATCATTTTCCAATTTTGACCGACCTAACCATGTCGCAAAACGGAAAATAATTTTATCTTTGAAGAAATGAAGCCTCCTATCTATTTTGCTTTTTACTGCTGTAAGCTTTGCCTCAAAGGCATACTATAATACCTTTGACGCAATTTCTCAATCCACAAAAATTTCTTTGCATTTTTAATACATGATTTCATATGCCGCTTAAATTATATAATTCGCTTACGAAACGAAAGGAAACTTTTACTCCAATTACTCCTCCTCATGTTGGAATGTACGTGTGCGGCCCTACCGTTAGTGGCGAAAGTCATTTAGGGCATGCGCGGCCATATATAACTTTTGATGTGGTTCTGCGGTACCTGATTTTTTTGGGCTATAAAGTACGCTACGTTCGCAACATAACTGATGCGGGACATTTTGAAGAAGAAGGGCGGGAAGCTGAAGATAAGATTTCAAAAAAGGCGTTGCTTGAAAAAGTAGAACCCATGGAACTCGTTCAAAAATATACCAACCTTTTTCATTGGGCAATGAAGCAATTCAACACAATTGACCCAAACATTGAACCGACTGCTACAGGGCATATTGTGGAACAGATCAACATGATTGAAAAAATTATTGCCAAAGGATATGCCTACGAAGTAAACGGGTCAGTATATTTTGATGTAAAAAAATATGCAGCAACTCACAATTATGGCGAATTGAGCGGGCGCATTGTGGAAGATCTTTTGGAAACAACAAGATTGCTGGCAGGCCAGGATGAAAAAAGAAATAAAGCTGATTTTGCTTTGTGGAAGTCTGCGCCGCCACAGCATGTTATGCGCTGGAAAAGCCCTTGGGGCGAAGGTTTCCCCGGTTGGCATATTGAATGTTCCGCTATGTCAAAAAAATATTTAGGTGATCGCTTTGATATTCATGGTGGAGGAATGGACCTCCAGTTTCCGCATCACGAAAGTGAAATTGCCCAGAGTTTTATTTGCAATCATGTGGAACCGGCAAAGTATTGGATGCATAATAACATGATCACCATTAATGGTAAAAAAATGGGTAAGAGTTATAATAACGTTATTAAGCTCACAGAAATGTTTAGCGGTAATCATCCTTTGCTAACCCAGGCTTTCAGCCCGATGACCATTCGTTTTTTTATTTTACAAACGCACTATCGGAGTACGCTTGATTTTAGCAGTGAAGCGCTGGTAGCCGCAGAAAAAGGTTTGAAAAGATTATGGGATGCTTATGAAATTTTGAAGAAAATTGAAGTACACAATTCAAACGATGCCAGGGATAAAGAATTGGATGATAAACTAAATGAACTTTTGGATGGCTTCGAAGAATTTATGAATGACGATTTTAATACGGCAAAGGTGCTGGCAAATATGTTTGAAATCGTTCCTGTGATCAACTCAATAAAAGATGGCCTGACTGAAACAAAAGCAATTTCTTCGTCTACCCTTAACCGTATGAAAGAGGTCTTTACGGTTTATCTTGAAAACATCCTGGGCTTAAAATCTTCAAGCGAGAATAGTGAAGCTTTTGTGGGCGTTATGCAATTACTTGCCGACATTAGAAAAGAAGCAAAATCAAAAAAAGATTTTTTAACCTCGGATAAAATAAGAAAACAACTCGCAGGCCTGGGCATTGAAATGAAAGATGAAAAGGACGGTTCAATAAGTTGGAATGTTAATTAGCCGTAACACATCAAACGATAAAAAAATCAAATAAAAATAGTTGACAGACCATATTCTTCATTTATCAAACGATAAAAAACTTAAGGGGATTATTGAAATACAGGAGCCTTTTGTTCTTTCCAAAAGAAACAAGGTATACCTGCGTTTATGTTCCTCCATTTTAAGTCAGCAATTGAGTACAAAAGTGGCGCAAGTATTATATCAGCGCTTCCTCGATTTATATGGCGGCAAAGAACCTGGTGTGGAAGAAATTTTGGCCACACCTGCTACAGTTTTCAGAAGCATTGGCTTTTCCAACGCAAAGGCATCTTACGTGCACAACGTTTGCAAATTTTTTATTGAGAATAAAATTACTGATGCGCGTTTACATAAAATGAGTAACGATGAAGTTTTGGATTTACTTACGCAAATAAAAGGCGTGGGCAAATGGACGGTAGAAATGATCCTGATGTTTACACTAGGCCGCGAAGATGTATTTGCGGTGGATGATCTAGGCTTAAAGAATGGCGTTATCGAATTATACAAGATAAAAGAAACAGACAAAAAATTGCTACGCGAAAAAATTGAGAAGATATCACTTAAATGGGCGCCATACAGAACTTACGCCAGCCGGTATTTATGGGGATGGAAAGATGGAAAGTAAGATCATTTCTTTTTCACCAACGG
>JBDTKB010000192.1:0-4732 GCA_039935555.1 Ginsengibacter sp.
TTTTGCGAAACGCTATTGCGAGATCCGCCAAAACGAATACGCGTAAGATTCAAGCAAAAGTAAAAGGTAATCTCTTTAAGGTCCATGATGGTATTGTCTTCCAATGTAACAATTCTAACCCCATTATCGCGAATTGCAAACCTATTTTAAACATTTATTTACGCAAACGTTACCGAAAACGTTGCCGGAAATCCCTACGAAAAATTTTTAATACTTCTTTGCACTTCAAATACAATCAAAAGATATTTTTTAAGGAACAAATTATATGGCTACTGCTTTTCTTATTTCACTACTCTTATAAGCCGCTTCTATAATTTTAATAACATTCAAGGCATCTTCCGGCGTTACTGGCAGCGGTTTATTTTCACGGATTGCTCCATAAATCTCATTATAATATTCGTTATAATTTCCTTGCTCCGAGGTTATATATTCTTTAATAATTTTCCCGTCTTTTTCTGTATGCAAAAGGCCTTTTTGAGATTCGGGCTCTGTTCCCCAATTGGCGCCTCCCGGTGTATGGCCTGCTTGTAACATGTCTTCCTGGACATCAGTTTTTGGTTTTATAAAAGAACCCTTTAATCCATGAAAAACATATCCCGGCAAAGCTTCTCTCACTACGTAACTCGATTTTACACGCACTCTCATCGTTTCATAATAAAATAAGATCTCAAAATAATCATCCACTTTTGATATTGGCCGCATGGCTTTAATATCTGCGAAAATCATTTGAGGCATTCCAAATAATTGCAAGGTCTGGTCGATCAAATGGGAACCAAGATCATAGAGTGAACCACTGCCCGGGCCGGGCGTTTCCTTGTGCACTTTTGGGCTAAGCTCTTCTTTAAAACGATCGAAATGCATTTCCACTTCAATTAAATCTCCCAACAAATTTTGACTCAAAACTTTCCTGATGGTTTTATAATCACTATCATACCTGCGGTTTTGATAAACCGATAATTTTTTGTTTTGCTTTTTTGCCAGGGCAATTAATTCACTTCCTTCCTCAACCGTAATGGTGAAAGGCTTTTCTATGATCACATGCTTGCCTGCCTCCAACGCTTTTTTGGCGTAATCGAAGTGCGTATAATTTGGCGTATTCACAACTACCAATTCAATAGCATCATCAGCCAGCAAAGCTTCCAATGACCTGAATGTTTTTATACCAGGATATTTTTCTTCAGCAAGATTTTTGCTTCGCTCCCAAACAGCATATAGATTAAAGCCAGGATTTATTTTCAAGAATGGCGCATGAAAAACCCAACCGCTCATTCCAAATGAACACAAAGCTGTATTGATCGGTTTCATAATCTATTAATTTTTTATTCAAACATAAAGACACGTAAATTTGATTGCATCCGGGTTACTTGCTTTTATTCAGCCGGCTCTATTCTAAACCAATTAAAATCGGCATATCCTGAATCATTCGTGTCATCTTTTCTTGTACAAAATATACCAACTTTAGCACCAATCCATTTGCCCGGACTTGCAGTAAATTCCTTGATAAGATTGATATAGGAATCGCCATCTAAACTATAACTGAAATGGCATTTACCCCCGGCTTCAACTGATACACGCAAAAAAATAGAGTCTTCATTTACGCCGGTAATTATTTTCTCAATTTCGGTGTTCCCTTTACTTGCATCCATGCAAACTGAATAAACTACATAATTCCCTTCAGGCCTGCTTTCCAAAGCAATATTTGCATAGCTCATTCCCATAATCGTCAATCCTGCTTTTTCGTTGGTTAATTTATTATTTGACTGGAACGACATTTTAACTGTTGCCATAAATTCTTCCGCAGGAAATTTTTGCAAAAGTACATTCGGAACTTCCCATAAATTTTTAGCGCTGTCTGGCATTTTAATGGCGTATAGACGCAATTTTGCTGAGGCTTTGTCCATGAAATACAAGGTTGGTTGCGGGTTTGCCATCCATTGCCATTGCAAGCCCAAAGTGCCTTCATTAAATTCATCGCTCTCTGCGGGGGTTGTAATTGGATATTGCTTTCCAACGTTTGGTTTTTTATAAACCGTCACCGGTTCACCTTTACCATTATCATTTTTCTCTGCGCCGATTATTGGCCAGTCCTTCACCCATTTCATGGGTTCTAAATGTACGACGCGCCCATAAGCACCCTTATCCTGAAAATGCAAAAACCAATCTTCGCCGGTTTGAGTGGTAACCCACGCGCCCTGGTGCGGTCCATTAATATTTGTTGTACCCTGGTCCATAACAATTTTTCGTTCGTATGGGCCATAGATTTTTTTTGAACGTAATACTAATTGCCACCCTGTGGAAACGCCACCGGCCGGAGCAAAAATGTAATAAAATCCTTTTCGTTTATAAATCTTTGGGCCTTCAACGGTTGGATCCAATTCATGCCCGTCATACACCACGGTACCTTTGTCAATTACCTGGGTACTACCTTTATTTAATTTTTTAATGACCAAAATACTTTTGATACCTGCACGGCTACCCGCAAATGCATGCACCAAATAAACCTGGCCATCATCATCCCATAATGGGCATGGGTCAATTAATCCTTTTCCACTCTCAACAAGTTCAGGCTCGCTCCAGGGGCCCTCAGCTTTTTTTGATTTGACAACGTAAATACCAAAATCAGGATCAGGATAATAAATATAAAACTCACCATTATGATAGCGAATTGAAGGTGCCCAAACTCCGTCGCCATGCCTTGGCGCAGCATAATACGCATAAGGAGGCTGGCGCAACAATGCATGACTGACGATAGTCCAGTTTACCAAATCTTTAGAATGCAAAATGGGTAACCCTGGAATATCTTCAAAGCTTGACGATACCAAATAAAAATCATCGCCGACCCTTATCGCGTCCGGATCAGAATAGTCAGCATTCAATACCGGATTTTTATAAGTACCGTCGCCATTATCTGCTACCCATACTTTTGATACATACGGCGTGTCCATTTGTTTATTTTGCGCGTGCAATGATAACCATGTGATATTTATTAAAATAAAAATAAAAATTCTCTGTCGAAAATTACTGTTGCTCATGCTGCTTTTTTACCTGGTTGTTTTATTTTAATAAATCAGTTGTTCCCGAAAGATTTACTTTATTTTTTCTTATTAGATTTACAAGGTCAGGGAGATCATAATATTTTAAGCAATCGTTTACAACATATGAATACCAGTTTTTTTCAATTGGATTTTCTAAAATGTCTTTATAAGATTTAATTCCGTTGTACAAATTTAGGGTTACAATTTGATTAGAAAATAAAGCAGCCTGCAACGCTGAAATAGTGGTAAAACCTGTTGCATTTATTTCGATGGGTACGTCTTTATAGGCTGTAACAGATTTTATAAAGCTAAGCAAAGTAAGCAAGTCCGCTGTTCTTAACCCCACCATGGACTTGCCGATATGCAATGCCAACAACGCATTCCGGTACTCACGATTATAAAATTTCTTATCATTGAATTCGGGATTATCTTCAGTTTCACCAGTTCCGCTAACGTCGCACAAAAAAACAGCGTCATTTTTATCAAGATAAGATTGTATTAGCGATAAGCTGTCAGCTAATTCATCTTTTCCTTTTTCATTCAACCAAATAATTATTTTGTCGGGCCTCTGCCCTTTTGAATTGATTATCAAAACAGGCAAAGGAATTTCATCTTTTTTCCTCAGGATTAATTTTTTATAAATAATGTTGTTGTTCTTTACTGCACCCGTAGTATCAACATTTATTTTTTTATCGTGCAAATTAAGCCCGAGTAATTCAGCAATTTTTTTATGAATAAAATTTGAATCATGTTTCAAAAAAGCTTTGCGGCTTTCTTTAAGGTTGTCAAACTGTTTAAGATTTCTTTCAGATAGAGAAACTTCATTTGGAAAATCTGTACTTACCTGGCCGGTCTTCGAGCAAAGTAAATCCCTTTGCGGAAGCGTAACAATATCCCCTTCAATAATTTTTGTGGAATCATTGTAAAACCATTTTCTAAACCAGGTTATCGCGGCTTCTCTTTTTGGTTTGGAGATGCCATGTCCATCATCATAAGTAAACAGTTGTATTTTTCCAGATTGATGAAAAGAGGTATAAACTTTCTTAAGATCATTTACCGCCATTAAAGTTCCGCTGTAGTCAATGAAATCGTACCTGCCAGCCAACACAAGAATTGGCTTTGGGGCCGAGGCAATTAAAAAATCGCTTAGTTCCAAATACTCTTTACCTTCCCCGGGCATTTGCGCACAACCATCTGCAGCACCGGATATTTCCAGGGTTCTTTCCCTATTGGCGAGATAACTGCATGGCGCAAAAATTTTCACTCTTTTTTCGTAACCCGCAAAATAAATTGTTTGCATCCCTCCACCGGAATTACCCAGGCAACCAATTTTTGAAGTGTCCACTTCCGGCCTTGTTTCAAGATAGTCGAGCGCACGTACGTTATCCCATAATTCATCAGCTGGCGTTGACTTGCCAACAAGGCTTGATCCTTCGTTCAATAAAGTATGCGCTGTTGTTCCGCCTCTTGTCAAAGGCTTTCCAGCACTGTCTGTAAGCTGGTATCTTTCGCCTTGTGATATTGGATCAACTACCAATACAACAAAGCCATTTTTGGCAAAAAGAATAGCAGTTTTCTGATACGATTCGGTTGCCTTTGCCTCGTTTTCATGACCACAAAATAATAATGCTGCCGGAAATACTCCTTTACCATTGGGAATATAAATGTTAGCTGTTACATGATGATTTTGGAAACTC
>JBDTKB010000193.1:0-5324 GCA_039935555.1 Ginsengibacter sp.
CTTCTTTTACCATAATCAATTTGCTTTTGCACGACGGCTTTGTAGGTTTGATCTAATAAAGTATTGTCGTAGGATGGCATCACTAAAAGAGGCATTAGGTATTCAAACATAGAGCCGCTCCATGAAAGGAGAATAGGAGCAGAACCCTGGTTAGTGAGTTGGCGCCCTAATGCAAACCAACTTTCCTGTGGTAATTTGCCTTGGGCAATTCCTGTATAGGTTGTAAGCCTTGCTTCTGAGGCAAGCAAATCATAATAACTATTATCGCAACGATGCTCTTCTACATTATAACCAATGGCTAATAAATTTTGGGATCGATCGTATAAGAAATCGTAGTCAATATCGGCAAGGCTGGTACATTTTATAACCAGTTGTTCAATTGTTATAATAAGTTCTTTCGCCCTTCTCGCAGCTTCGGTAATTGACGATCTGAAGTTTGTTAGCCAATCGTTTTCGATTTCACTATTTTCATCAGTATATAAGCTTATTATTTTTTGAAGCAGAATTTGCTCTATCAATGCTATTTGCCTGAGCGTCGGCACCGAAGGCAGTTCCGGAATGAGCTCATTAAACTTCGGTGGCACCTCCAAAAATACCAGCCACGGTGCCAATGTCAGGATTGTATTTTTTTGTTCAATAATTTGATGAAGGAGTTTTTGTGACCAAATATCATCGGGTTCATCCGGGTCCATATCAAGTTCTATAAGAATTCTTGTATAAGAATTTTCAAGTTCTTCCAAATAGTCTTTAATCTCGCTCAACGTATCAATTCTGTTCTTATAATTTTCCTTGAGGTCGTCCCGAAATTTTAAAAGAAGTTCATTCTGTTTGGTATATTCTAAAAGAATTCCAACGGTGTCAATTAACCCTTTGAAAAAACATTCCGTAATAATTTTATCGTCCGGGATAGCTTGCAGTCCTTGTTTTAACGTTATTAAGTGTGCTGACATGTTTCCGCTGTCAACAGTAGAAATATATTTTGGATATAAAGGAACCAGTGAAATAGTATCGTACCAGTTATAAAAATGGCCCCTGTAGCGCTCCATTCTCATCATGGTATTTATGGTATTTCCAGTTCTTTCTATAAGTGTTGATATGGGAATATAACCGAAATCATAAGCCGTAAGATTTGAAAGTAACGATAGCCCAATATTAGTAGGAGAAGTGCGGTGCGCAATTCTCTCAACGGGATCTTCCTGGTAATTATCGGGCGGCAACCAGTTATCTTCTACAGAAACGAACTTTTCAAAAAAGCTCCAAATTTTTCTAGACAAGAATCTTAAATAAGCAGTTTGCTCTTCGGAAATGTGAACCTTGTCAGCAGGAAGAGGAAGGCTGATACTGTAAGCGATCAGTGGAGCAACCATCCATACACAAAGAAATGGAATTGTTATCAGGATTACACCGGGGTTAAAAGCTGTGAGGTAAACGTACAACAGTGCAGCAAAAAATGGCTCGAACCACATAATGCTAAAAGACCTTATTATGCCACCATGCCTGCTTTTCGAATTACCATAAGGGTTCCACTGGAGCAGTTTACGATGCGAAATATACATGCGCCAAAGCGTTAAAATAATTGCCCGGCAATTTGCATAAACTTCATAAGGCAAAAAAGCAAACTCAAGAAGCTGTTGAATAAAATTGGAGATTGCAGACCTTGCAGTATAAGCAAGGTGTTGTGAAAAAATTACGTCTTCAGGCTTTCTGAGGAGTTCCCAAATAAAATTAATACCAGCGGGTAATACAATTATAAGGGTCACTGCCATTGTCCAGAACCACCCTGCTGAGGAAAGCGTCCAGCCAAATAATAGTAATAGCAAAAGGCTTAATGGCACAAGGCTTCGGCGGATATTGTCAAATATTTTCCACCTAGAAAAAAAAGACAGCGTATTCTTATGTAATTTCCTGTCGTGGCCCGGAACAAACGGTAAAACCCATCGCGATATCTGCCAATCGCCCCTTATCCATCGGCTGCGGCGTTGCATATCGGTTTCATACCTCAGTGGATATTCTTCATAAAGCTGCACATCCGTAATCAAGCCAGACCGCGAATAACATCCTTCTAAAAGATCATGGCTGAGAATCCTGTTTTCAGGAAAACGATCCCTAAGTGCCAGCTCGAAGGCATCCACATTATAAATGCCTTTGCCAATGAAAGAACCTTCCAAAAACAAATCCTGGTAAACGTCTGAAGTTGCTTTAGTGTATGGATCTGTACCCGGCTCATTACTGTGCAGCCGTGCATATATCGAACTTTCGCCTGTAGGCAAACTGTTGGAAACTCTCGGTTGAAGTATGGTATATCCCTCTGTGACGCGCCTCTTTTTTTTATTAAAAAGCGGATGGTTTAATGGATGAGCCATTGTTGCAACCATCTTCCAGGCAGCATCTCTTGGCAACTGGGTATCTGTGTCGAGTGTGATTACATATTTAATGCCGCTGAAGCAGGAGGGATTGGCAACAACTTCAGAAAAATAATCTTCGCCTTTTCCACGAAGCAAAGCATTTAATTCACCGAGCTTACCTCGTTTTCTTTCATAGCCCATCCAAATTTTATCATAATTATTCCAGCGGCGCGGCCTGTGAAAGAGAAAAAAAGTATCATCAGATGTGCGATTGTACTTTTTATTTAAACCAACTATTTTCCTTTTTAAAGTTGATAATAATGCCTCATCTTCCGGCAAATGCTCCATAGGTGCATCTTTAAAATCTGTTAGCAACCCAAAGTAAAGATTCGCATCCCTGTTAGCAATGAACTTCACTTCCAATCCTTCCACCAGGTCGTCGACGCCCGAAATACTGGTAATCAAAGTCGGTATTATCACCAGCGTTCTTGCTTCATCAGGAATACCTTTTGAAAAGTCCATTCTCGGTAAAAGACATGGCCTTGCCAAAATTGTACTAAGCCAATTAACGAGTGACACTGCCAGCTTAGTCGTAGCCATTAAAGCAATTAAACAAACGATTGCAACAATCCCTACGGATAACATTTCGTCCGACGCTTTTTTTATCAGCAGCAGGCACATAACAATACTTAACACGCATATGCTACCGAGGTATACAAACAAGGGATATTTATTTGTAAATCTTTTGCATTTTTCAAAGGCAGTCTTTGAGACATTTGCAATTCTTGCCGTAGTTAAATATCCTTTACCTGTAAGGTAGTAACCTACATGGGAGCGTCTATCGTCATTACTTGCCGTATAACTTTCTTTCGCAAGTTCAATCGCCATTTCAGCAACTTCCTGCTCTGACAGTTTGCTGGCCGTGGCTATTCTTTCAACGGAATGCCTGTAAAAATCTCTCGTGTAAAAATCCATTTTCCCATACACACCATTAATATCCTCGCGGAGTGTAGCCTCCACTATACTCGTATCTTCTACAAATTCTCTCCAATTCGTGATGCTTAAAAAACGGAGACTATTGATGCTGTTGCTTATGGAAACCTGCGTAGCTGCCTGGTTTTGGTTTTCATGTTGAACTAGTTCATTTGTGGTAAGTCCCATTTCTGAAAGCCGCTGCTCTACCCATGTTAACGGCAAAGAGAGGCTGCTGCCCTTTTCCTGGAGTTTCCTGGTAAGCTCGGCTACAAACGAACTTACCATTGGAGGTTCTGACCTGGCCATGTCGGCAATTACCAGCACTAAATTTTTAGGGTCTTTCTCTGCAGTTTCAATCATTTCACTTGCCCATCTGTTTGCAAGGGATTTATTGGTGATTTCCTCGGCAATCAATATCGACAATCTTCTTAGATTTTCTATAAGCGCTAACCGCAACATGATCGGAATTGCCCAAAGCTCACCAAGCTTTAATTTACTAACAGACTGATATGCGTTTACGAAGGCCGTTAGGCTCGAAAGATTTACGTGGCCATCGCTGTGGGAAATTATTTCTATGGCCATATCATATACTCTTGGTATATCTGAAGACTCGCCCTTTAAAAGCCTTGGCAATTGTTTGCTATATCCTTTCGGTAAGTGTTTTTTGCCGGTATAAATTTGTTCCTCAATCAGGTAGAAATTATCAAGAAGCCATTCGGCCGCCGGTGCAATTGGATTGTTTTGTTTTATTGAATCAGAGATCAGCGCATATACTTCTAAAAGAATATCTTCGTTTTCAGCCAGTTGTTTGAGTAACTGTTCTGATGTTTGCTCATAAACAAGAACGTGCCTTTTTGCAAGTGCAACGGCATGCTGCTTCAATTTTTCTTTGGTAAAAATCTCCGATCTTAAAGGAGGCCTCTCGTCGGCGTGTTTAATGTTATTTATTTCTCCAAGAAACGGATCTATCAGGTTTTTCCTTAGCGTCGAAATAGCATTAGGCAACAAATCCTTCAGGTGGCTGTTATTTTTTTTTCTTTGGAAAAATTTCATTCGTTCTCACGTTAGGTTATAACTTGTCATATAATCCATCTTAAAGCCCTTATTAATTCACACCGGTCTAAAACCCTTCAATTAAATTCTTAAGTTATTTTCCAAATTTATGCAAGTTATCATGAACATCAATTTTACTACCTGGTAAAAGAAAGCCAGGTGCTGTTTACGATTACTTTTTTTTCAGAAGGTAAGCCTTAAATATCCATTGGACAATTTGATGGAATTTTTTTGATTATTTTATCTATTACAAAAAGCATTCCGCTACATAATTATTATTGCCGCCATAACCTTCCTGGGTTGTAAAAATTATTGAATCTTCAACATCGCGCCGCTTTAAAATACTGGCTTTTCAGCGGTCTCTAAAAATATGGAGAATTACGAAAGTTTTTATAGAGATGAATTCGTGGAGAAACCTTTTGAACTAATTGAATTATTGGGAAAGATAAAATTAATGATGCAATTGTAATTAGTAACTGTTCACAATCAATAACTGAATATTTTATATGAAAAAATACTTATATAGATGATTAAGCTAATTTATTTAAATTGCATTTTCATTTTCAGAATCAATCATTCGTGTTATTTTTTTAGATTTTTTAGAAATCAATTTTCTGTTTTTTTTAAATGACAATTTTGTTATTCTTAAATTTTCAGGAAATAATTTTTTGAATTGATAATTATGTGCTATTAATAAAATCTTTTAAATATTTCTCATTTTGATGCCTAAAAGCATCGTTACCCTTTTTCTATTTTAAACACAAAACACCTACCCAGAGATGCCAAAAATACCTGACTTCACTCCCTTCAATTATTTTGAAACCCTATTTCATAACGCACAGCAAAACACCGTATTGTTGATAAACGACGAAGGGATAGTGATTGCTGTAAATGACGCATTTACGAGATCATTTGGTTATCACGCCGACGATATCATCGGGAATTCAATGG
>JBDTKB010000194.1:0-5811 GCA_039935555.1 Ginsengibacter sp.
ATTACGCTAAAGTGATGCACAATCCTTTGTTGTATAACGACGTGGTTCATAAACTCAATTACGTCATTATTTATGACATTTTCACGCCACCCGTAGCATCAAGAGTATTTGCATATTCTAACCTGGCGGCGTTCGAAGTGCTTGCTAATGAAGGGAAACATTTTGGTTCTCTTGAGGGTAGAGTGAATGGGCTGAGGAATATTCCGCACCCTGCTGCTAACGCAAAAATTGATTATCCTTTTGCTTCACTTATAGCCTTAATTAAAGTTGGTAACGAACTTACATTTTCAAGTGATACCATGAAGGTGCTTGCAGATTCGGTAAAGATGCTTGCTAAAGATGCAGGAATGCCTGACGATCTGTTTGATGGTTCTGTTCAGTACGGTGTACAGGTAGCCGACTCTGTTTTGGCCTGGAGTAAGAAAGATAATTATGCGCAAACGAGAGGTTCACATTTTACGGTGACAGGTTTGGACGGACATTGGTCGCCTACACCTCCGGGTTACTTTGAAGGGGTTGAGCCCTTATGGAATTCTATGAGGTGCATGGTGATGGATTCCGCAAATATGTTTCCGCCCCCTCAATTACCACCTTTTAGTAAAGACTCGACAAGTGATTTTTATAAAATAGCAAAAGATGTGATGTATACCGGAATCAATTTAGACTCCACACAAAAATGGATCGCGAATTTTTGGGATTGCAACAGCTTCAAATTACATGTGGAAGGACACGCGATGTTCGCAACAAAAGCTATGACACCCGTTGGCCATTGGATGGAAATTGTAGGCACGATAGCCCAAAACAATCAAGCGGATTTTTATAAAACAGCCTATGCTTATGCGGGAGCCAGTATTGGCATATACGACGCTTTTATTTGTTGCTGGTTCACGAAGTATAAATTCGACGTAATACGGCCCGAGACTTACATTAATAAATATATAAGCCAGGATTGGATGCCCTATTTACAAACGCCACCCTTTCCGGAATACAACAGTGCGCATTCAACAATCTCATGTGCAGCGGCCACAGTACTGGGTACCATTTTTAAAAATACCGCCTTTCGCGATTCATCTGAGAGAGGCTGGGGATGGCCGGACCGTAGCTTTAAAACATCCGATGAGGCTGCTCTTGAAGTATCTATGAGCAGGTTCTATGGTGGAATACATTACAGGCAGTCTGTTACAAGCGCTTACGACCAGGGAAAGAAAATTGGAAACCTGGTAATGAGTAAGCTAACCGCAACTAAACAATCAAAATAATTAACAATCAAAAATTAATCATTTCAAAACTACTTTTTATGAAACAATTATTATCAATTTTAATTGCTGTTTTTTTTCTTCTGTCTCTTTCAAATAAAATAGCCGCCCAGGGTTGTGTGGCTATCAGGAGTACAGGCGGTGTTTGCAATATGGATCATTCTCAAGAGGCAGACACTTCATCTAAATGGGAGTTCAATGTCAACAACCGTTACTTTAAATCCTTTCGTCATTTTGTAGGAACAAAAGAACAAAAGCAAAGGGTAGCCCTTGGCAGTGAAGTTATCAACCACGCCTATACGCTTGATCTTACGCCTACTTATCATCTTAATAAATGGTGGTCTTTTTCCATAGACATTCCTGTTATAGCAAACTCACGTTCATCCCTATACGAACATGATGGAAAAAACAGGTATAGTACTCATGCCTTCGGTATAGGAGATATTCGCTTAACGGCATACCGCTGGGTACTTGATCCGGGTAAAATGCCAAAAGGAAATATACAATTTGGCCTCGGCTTGAAATTACCTACGGGCGATTATAAATACCAGGATATGTTTCATAAGAATGATTCCACAATTGTTTTGGGTCCCGTTGATCAGTCTATCCAACTTGGTGATGGAGGAACGGGCATAAGTACAGAAATGAATGCTTATTATAATTTGTCAAAACACTTTGGTGTTTATGGCAATTTGTATTATTTACTTAATCCACGTGAGCAAAATGGTACCCTCACTTCAAGAGGTGGCACTCCTTCGGCAGCAAGCATTAAGAATGGTAGTTTTGTTATGAGTGTTCCCGACCAATATATGTTAAGAGCGGGTGCCAATTACACTGCAAAACATCTTACAGTTTCCCTCGGCCTTCGCGATGAATGTCTTCCGGTTCACGATATAATTGGTGGTAGTAAAGGTTTCAGAAGGCCGGGCTATATTATTTCTGCAGAGCCAGGTATCAATTATTCTTTTAAAAAAATAAATATTTATGCTTTCGTTCCGGTAGCCGTTGTTCGCGACCGTACCCAAAGCGTAGCTGATAAAATACAAACGCAAATTACCGGGGTTTATACGCAGGGTGATGCTGCATTTGCTGACTATACGATTAATATAGGTTTCACTACAAGGTTCTGAAAATAGCTTTAAAATTTTTTACCAAAATCACTACCATGAATCAAAACATAATTTTTAGGACAAAACATTTTTTGATCACCGTTTTTTCATGTTTCATTTTTTGTCAGTTGCAGGCGCAAACAGATTTGGATGCGATAATGATGAACAAAAAACAATTGTGCACCGGGCTCATGTATAATCACAGCGCCTGGGATTATTATTGGGAAGGAACATTAAAGAGAAATAACCTCAATCTCGGAACCGTATCAACCCAATCAACAATGGGCGGAGTAAATTATGGTATCACTAACAAGTTAAATGTAATGATTAGTGCGCCCTATGTGTGGACAAAATCATCCGCTGGCACTTTGCACGGATCGAGGGGTTTGCAGGATGTGTCTTTTTTTGTAAAATGGAAGCCCGTTACCCTTTCATTTAAACAAAATAAAATTTCACTTTACTTAATCGGTGGCTTTTCAACTCCGCTTACCAACTACCAGGTAGATTACCTGCCATTAACCCTGGGCATCGGTTCAACAAACATCATCAGCCGGGGCATGATAGATTTCAAACATCAAAGATTTACAGTTACTGCATCGGCAACATATATATGGAGAAGCAATGTAGAAATTGACAGGACTTCTTACTATGATACACGGCCTCATCTTACGAACCAGGTAAAAATGCCGGATGCTTCTCAATACCAATTAAGAACAGGGTATAGAGGAAGATACCTTATAGCCGAAGCTTTATTAACCAACTGGACAACGCTTGGAGGTTTCGATATAACGAGGAACAATATGCCCTTTCCAAGCAACCGTATGAATATAACAACGGTGGGAGGAAACTTCAAATACACGTTAAAAAGCTATACACATTTATCCTTCCTTGCGGGCGCTAACTATACAGTAGCAGGCAGAAATGTAGGGAAGGCAACCGCTTATAATGCAGGAGCTTTTTATGCTTTTTATGTAAATAAATCAACTCGAAAAAATATCAACAATTAATACCGCAATAAAATGAAAAAAATAAAATGGGTATTTTCCCTTTCGATTTGTGCAGCCGCTTTTTTGATATCCTGTTCAAAGGAAATCATTGAAAGAACAGAAAATATTGCTGCATTAAATCCCACCAATATTGATCTTAATGCAGGCACATGGAAAACGATATTGCTAAAAAGGCCCGACACTTTTTTGGTTAATGCGCCGGCCTTAACAAACTCACCTGCTTACATTGCGGAGTTAAACGAGATCAAAGGTTTGCAGCAAAATATAAGCAGTGCGCAAAAAGAAATTATTAAATATTGGAGTGCAGGTTCGGTGTTGCGGTGGAACGAAATCCTTCGCGGGCTTGTAGCAAAATACAATCTTCCGCCTTATCAAAATGCTGATGATACTTATCCTGCGCCAAGTTCTGCCAATCCATTTTCATACCCACAATTTCCATTTTCAAATCCGCCTTATGCAGCAAGGGCTTACGCTTACATAAGCGCGGCTCAATATGATGCACTTGTAGCTGCCTGGCATTATAAAACCTTGTACAACCGAGTTGCGCCTTACACCGTTGATTCTACGGTACGAGCGCTTGTTCCAAAAAGCGCGTTACCGGCATTTCCATCTGAAGATGCAGTGATCGGTGGCGTTACAGCGGAAATGATGAAGCTTCTTTTTCCCACGGAAATTGCTTTTATACAACAGAAGCTGGCGGAAGAAGAAGAATATCGCATCGTAAGCGGGGCAAATGTGAGGAGTGATGTTGTTGCCGGCGAAGCGCTTGGGAGGCAGGTTGCTGCGGTGTTCGTTGCCCGGGCAAAAGCTGATCATGCAGGCGCAGCTTTGGGAACACCACAAGTATGGATCAACCTGGCTTCGTCAACAAGTGCTTTAGGCCAGGTTCCATGGATAAGCCTTGAACTTCCAAAGCGGCCACCCATGTTGCCTTTGTTTGGAAAGGTTACTCCATTTTTGTTTGACACGTCTACAGTAAAGATGCTGCGGCCTGGGCCGCCACCTTCTACTTCCAGCGACTCTTTTAACATAGAGAACCAGGAAGCTTATGCACAAATAAAAAATCCGACAAGGGAACAAAACCGCATCGTGCAATATTGGGCTGATGGTATTGGCACCTATACGCCTCCGGGCCATTGGAACGCCATTGCGGCGGAAGATTTTATAAAACAAAATTATAGCGAGGTTAGATGGGCAAGAAATATGGCGCTGCTGAATATGACTTTAATGGATGCAGGAATTGTTTGTTGGGATACAAAATATTATTATTTTAATCCAAGGCCAACGCAAATGATCCCTGAGGTAAAAACCTTAACGGGCATTCCAAATTTCCCTTCGTATATATCCGGGCATTCAACTTTTAGCGAATCTGCCGCAACAATATTAGGCCACATATTACCAGCTAATAGCTCTAAATATGAAGCCATGTCTCACGAGGCGGCAATGTCAAGATTTATATCTGGAATCCATACCAGGTTAGATTGTGATAAAGGATTGGAAGTTGGAAGGAGCGTAGGGAATTATGCTGTAAGACGCGCGATGACAGATGGCGCAGAATAGAAATTAAATTGGATAAAATAAACAAAACAAAAATCTATTGGTTTAAGAATTCGCTAATTAACTAAAAGAATTTCAATAAAAACTCATTCTCAAAATCAAGTGTTAGTACGGCCCTGTAATTTTTTACGGCACCCTTTTTTAAAAAGGGAGCAAGGTTTAGCAAAGTTATTAATGTTGTGAGGAGGAATGAAAGTTGTTGGACACAACGACCAACAACGCATGAAATAAAAAGCATTTTTTAAAAAAGAATTATGTCCTTTGTGTAAAGTGATTTTAGATGAAAAGAAATTTATTCCTGCTATATTTTATCGTGATGGGTTTATCTGCAAATGCACAGCTAAGCTGGAAGAATCTTGACTCTTTATACCAGCCGTTGCCAAAATCAGTGCATATTTATAAATCAACGGATTCAATAGAGGGAAAGCCTGACGTTGTTTATTATGTAATAGCAAACCTTAAAGATAAAAGGCTGAGTTTTACTGCCGATACAACTTATAAAAGAAGGCTAACTCCGTCCCAATTTTTTGAAAAAGACAACCATCCGTTGCTGGTGATTAATTCGGGTTTCTTTTCTTTTGCCACGAATCAAAATTTAAATATCGTGGCGAAGAACGGAAAGCTTGTTGGGTACAATCTGAATACAATTGCAGGAAGAAAAAGTGATACCTTAACCTATTTCCATTCGTTTGATGGCGCCTTCGGAATTTCAAAAAAGCGCACTGCGGATATTGCATGGACCTATACAGATTCCACAAAAAAATATCCTTATGCAAGTGAATTGGTAATTCCGTTTATGCATGATTCTATCGCTGATCATTCATTTAATTACATAAAATTACATACTTCGGTTGTGATGGGAGAAGGTGTAGGACTAGTGCC
>JBDTKB010000195.1:0-7476 GCA_039935555.1 Ginsengibacter sp.
AGGAATTACAAAAAAAGATTGGGGCGAATTCGATGGTAAGAAAATCGTTCTTTTTACTTTGACGAACAGTAAAGGCAACCAGGTAACTATTTCTAACTATGGAGGCACAGTAACCTCTTTTATTTGCCCTGATAAAAACGGAAAAAGATCAAGCATCATTATTGGGTTTGATAGCTTGCGCCAGTATTTGCAAAGCCCTCCCTACTTTGGCGCATTAATAGGACGGTATGGAAATCGAATAGGAAATGCGAAATTCTCACTTGAAGGTAAATCCTATCAACTTGCAGCCAATAATGGCAAAAACACGTTGCATGGAGGTTTGAAAGGATTTGATAAAGTAGTTTGGGATGCGTCAATAACCAATGATAGTGTTCCTTCCTTATCGCTTCATTATTTAAGTAAAGATGGTGAAGAAGGTTTTCCCGGAAACCTTGACGTAAATGTAAATTACACGCTGACAGATGATGACGGCTTAAAAATTGAATACAATGCCGTAACCGATAAAGCCACGCCTGTTAATTTAACGAATCACAGCTATTTTAATTTGACCGGAGATCCATCGAATACAATTCTCAACCACAGTTTAATGATTGACGCGGATAAATACACACCTGTTGACACTAGTTTGATTCCTACGGGAGAAATCAAATCCGTAAAAGGAACTCCTTTCGATTTTACAGTTGCTAAAATGATTGGAAAAGATATTGATTCTGTAAAAGGCGGGTATGATCACAATTGGGTATTGAATAAAAAAGATTCAAGTTTGCAAAAAGTTGCAGAACTAACGGACACGGTTAGTGGCAGAAAAATGGAAATATATACTACCGAGCCCGGGTTGCAATTTTATACCGGTAATTTTTTAGACGGTACATTTATCAACCGCGGCGGCATCCCCTTAAAACAGCATTCAGCACTATGCCTCGAAACCCAGCACTTTCCTGATTCACCGAATAAGCCAAATTTTCCTTCAACTATCTTAAAACCTGGTGAAAAATATCATAGTGAAACCATTTATAAGGTATCTTATAATTAAATTTGCTTTTTTTTATCCTTTGATCTGAAACCCTTAATCCTCATTGATGCAAGAAGTAGCTTTTATTTTTGATTTGAATGGAACGATGATAAATGATATGCAATATCATGCCGAAGCCTGGTATGACATATTAAATAATGACCTAAACGCCGGGCTTAGCTGGGATGAAGTGAAGATAGAAATGTATGGTAAGAATGATGAACTGCTGAAGAGAATTTTTGGAAATAATCATTTTAGTCATGAAAGATTGAATGAATTATCTGTGGAAAAAGAAAGACGATATCAGCAGGCTTATCTGCCGAAACTGGAGCTCATAAAAGGTTTACACGAGTTTTTAGTAATTGCAGAAAAAGAAAATATATCGATAGGTATTGGCTCTGCGGCGATACCTTTTAATATAGATTTTGTATTGGACAATTTGGATGTCCGTCATTTTTTTAAAGCGATTGTTAGTGCGGAAGATGTTGTAACCAGCAAGCCACATCCTGAAACATTTACACAATGTGCAAGACTATTAAAAGTTGCGCCGGAAAATTGTATCGTTTTTGAAGACGCGCCCAAAGGTGTGGAGGCTGCAAACAACGCGTCGATGAAAACTGTTGTACTTACTACGATGCATGAAGAGGAAGAATTTGCTGATTATAAAAATATCATTGGCTTTATTTATGATTATTCCGGCGTGAATCCTCAAAGTATAATAGAATGGTTCAAAAATTCTAAAACGAAATCCAGTTAATACCGCAATCATATGCGCCAAAATTCTTCACGGATAAATAAAAAATTAAACGCTTACCTAAATAAGTAGTTATCATTTTTGGCGATAATCTTTTTGCTTTCATTTTTTATTTCACTACTTTGTTTCAAACTGTACGCTGCTGAATTCCTATAAAATTTTATAAAAGAAGTTTGAATCAAGAATATACTTTGAGAAATAATGGAAGCAGATAAATTAAGAAGCCGCAATTGGTTTGGACGCACTGGCAAAGATGGTTTTATTTACCGTGCATGGATGAAGAACCAGGGTATTCCCCCGGATATGTTTGACGGTAAGCCGGTGATTGGCATATGCAATACCTGGAGCGAGCTTACTCCGTGTAATGCACATTTCAGGGATCTCGCAGAAGCTGTAAAAAAGGGTGTACTTGAAGCAGGCGGATTTCCGGTTGAGTTTCCCGTCATGTCCCTGGGTGAAACGCTGATCAAGCCAACCGCAATGCTCTACCGCAATCTTGTAAGTATGGATGTGGAAGAATCGATCCGGGCGAATCCCCTTGATGGCGTAGTATTACTTTGTGGTTGCGACAAAACAACGCCTTCACTTGTTATGGGCGCTTGTAGTGTAGATATTCCCACTTTGGTTATCTCCGGAGGCCCAATGTTAAAAGGTCATTGGAAAGGTAAAAATATTGGTACTTCAGATGTATGGCGGTTTGATGCCGCGCATAAATTAGGACAAATAACAGGTGAGGAATTTTTAAACGCCGAGGCCTGTATGGCACGCACCCAGGGCCATTGCGCTGTTATGGGCACTGCGTCTACAATGGCCGTTATGGTTGAAGCCCTCGGACTTTCATTGCCAAACAATGCATCTATCCCGGCTGCGGATGCGAGGCGCAAAGTATTGTCGCAATTATCAGGTAGGCGCATTGTAGAAATGGTAAAAGAAGATGCAACGCTTTCGAAAATTCTTACACGGAGCGCTTTTGAAAATGCAATCATGATCAATGCTGCAATCGGTGGTTCAACCAATTTTGTAATTCATCTTTTAGCAATTGCAGGCCGCATCGGTGTTGATTTAAATATTGATGATTTTGATAAATACTCACAGCGGATTCCATTGCTTGCCAACATTCAACCCTCAGGCGAAAATTATATGGAAGACTTGTATTATTCCGGTGGCTTACCTGCTCTAATAAAAGAAATGCAATCCGTAATTCACAATAATGCCATTACAGTGAATGGAAAAACAATTGGTGAAAATTCTGCGTCCGCAGAAGTGTATGACAGGAGCGTGATCAGTACAATGGAAAATCCTTTTAAACGAGAGTCTGGTATTGTGGTAGTGAAAGGAAACCTGGCACCCAACGGTGCAGTGATAAAGCCTTCTGCAGCTACCCAGGCATTATTAAAACATTCCGGTAAAGCAGTTGTATTTGAAAATATAGAGGACTACCATTCACGCATAGACGATCCTGCTTTGGAAATTGATGCGACGTGTATTATGGTTTTGAAAAATGTGGGGCCCAAGGGATATCCCGGGATGGCTGAAGTAGGAAATATGGCGCTGCCCAAAAGATTATTGGAACAGGGAATAACCGATATGGTACGTATTTCTGACGGAAGGATGAGCGGAACGGGTTTTGGAACCGTTGTTTTACACATATCACCGGAAGCGGCTGTGGGCGGCCCTTTAGCACTGGTGCAAAATGGCGATATTATTAATCTTGATGCCCATAAAAGAACGCTGCAATTAGATGTATCAGACGAAGAGTTAGCAATAAGAAAGGCCGCGCGGGTGCACACAGATAATATCCAGCAGCGCGGTTACGTCCACTTATATCAAACACATGTGGAGCAGGCGCACCTTGGTGCCGACATGGATTTTTTGAAGGGAGGTTCTGGTAGTGAAGTGGTGAGAGATTCGCATTAAGTAAATCCATATCCTCGATCGGGTTTTGATCAATTACATCTTCAATCTCAACAATACACAGCCGTGGGCATTAATCATTTGTATGATTTGTTTTTTAAATGCGCCAAGTTCCGTGTGTTTCCATAAATCGCGCGCACTTACTTTTCCTTTAATGCCAAGTTGCGAAAAATCTATACTAACATTATGCGCATGGTCGGCGATATTAAACAAGCCAACATAGATATCCTTGCTGCCTTTAACATGCGACATCCAAACCATGCTGCCATCTTTTTTATAAACCTGTTTAGGATTTTCACCTTGTTGATTTACATTGATCACTTCTTCATTGCTGATTAAATTATTTTCAAGTTGCCTGTTCTCCGGAAGATTACCACCGAACATTAATGGAGAACGATAAATACACCAAAAGCTCATATGCGTATATAATTCGTCTTCCGTAAAGCGGCTATAACGTTCGGGGCCAACAGGTCCACGCTTCGATAGCTTTCCTATTTGTAACATATCACAATCAGGCCAGTGGCCGGTTTCGCCAATACCCTCCCAGTTTTTGGCGTAGTCGAACATCTTTAATAGTTGTTCCCAATTGTCCCAAAAATCATCTGCCATTCGCCACATGTTGGCGAACCTCTTTACGTGAGCGGAATCGATAAGTGGCGTTTCACCGGGAGAAATACTCAGAACCATTGGCCTTCCTGAATTATTAATTGCCTTGGAATATCCTTCAATTTCTTCTGTGCGATATGGCCTTGCAATGTCATCTACTTTAATAAAATCAACACCCCACGAAGCATATAACTGAAGAATGGAATTAAGATATTCCTGGGCGCCCGTTTTTTTCATATTTAATCCGTACATATGATTCAGCCATGGGCAGGTTGATGAAGTATCCGCAATCATATCAGCCGTAATTCCATTTGTACCTAGTACGGGAGATTTGGCCCAAACTGCCTGGCGCGGAATACCGCGCATTACATGAATACCAAATTTTAATCCTTTTGAATGAATATAGTCACCCAGCGGTTTAAATCCTTTACCAGGAAATGCAGAGGGAAATTTATTAATTTCGGGTAGGAGCCTTCCGTTAGTATCCATTGCTAACCACGGAATATAAGAACCATCGCTAAGCCTGCTTTGAAATGGGTTACCAATATTACTTCCCGGGGGATTATCAAAAGACCATAAAAAATCTACTACAATATATTGCCAACCGAATTGTTTTAAATGGGCTGCAACATAATCTGCATTTGCTTTCACTTCATTTTCATGAACAGCGGAGCCATAGCAATTATAACTGTTCCAACCCATCGGAGGAGTTTGGGCTACCGCCTCATATTGCTGCGCGGAGAGACGATTCGGACAGGCAAATAAAATTATTATCAAAAGATAAAAAGTCGTATGTCTTTTAGATTGAATCATAAAATGAGGTAAATTTTAAAAAAAATTTAAAATTATTCTTGAGTAACAATATCAATGTCTTTAACTTTTTGCGGAAACCAAACCATCATTTCCCCTTTGCCCCTGTTTGCCCATGCGTAATATGGAATGGCAGTGAATGCTTGCGTTATAGTTTTTACATTTTGTTCTTTTTCATCTACAATCACGGCCAGGGCGTTGCCTTTTAAAATTTCAATTCCGTTCAATAAACCAGGTTTATATTCTGTTGTAAATGTGTTGCCAGGCGGAATGATAATGTTTGCTGCCTTGCCGTTGTTATCAATCCATTCAGCGCAATACATAATCGGGCCGCGCTGCAAAGCAACTTTACCTATATCATTTTTTACACTGTTGTTTGCGACTACTTCTCTCACTTCCATAGGAAGCATTACCTTAACGATGTCATTCTTTTTCCATATTTTCCATATTACGGCATATCCATTTTGAATGTCGTAGCCCACTTCTTTTCCATTAACTGTAATGATTGTTTTTTTATCTGAACTATTTTTATAGGAATAAAGGTCAGATGGAATCGCTTCATTTTGCGCCCATCCCGGGATGCGTATCAGCATGGAAAAATCAAAGGAATTTTTCGGATTAACAGTAAATTTTAAATCACCATTCCAGGGATAATTATTTTGCTGAATAATAGTAACCTGCTTGTTTTGAATATTTAATGAAACATTGCTGCAGATAAAAAGATTTACAAATAGCTTATCATCTTTTTGCGCATATATATAACCAGGGACGGATGGTAACAGCCTTACAACATTTGTGGGGCAACATGAACATGGAAACCAACCTGAGCGCTCCGGCTCCATATCAGGATGAGTAAAACTATTTTTTATTTGCATAGCGTTTGTATAAAAAAATGATTTTCCATCTAGGCCTACACCTGAGATCAGTCCGTTGTATAAAATCTTTTCCAGCACATCAATATATTTTGAATCGCCATGGAGTAAGAACATTCTTTCATTCCAAAAAACATTCGCAATGGCTGCGCAGGTTTCGTTATAGGCAGTTGAATTCGGCAATTCGTAATTGGCGCCGTATCGCTCTCCTGCGCCAACCGCACCAGTGCCACCTTGAACATACAATTTTTTTGAAACCATATTGTTCCAAATAGTATCCACAGCATTTAATAGTTTTTCATCACCTGTTAACGCAGCAACATCTGCCATGGCTGAATATAAGTAACCGGCCCGCACTGCGTGTCCTTCTGCCTCTGTTTGATCTACAACCGGTTTATCATCCTGCCAGTAAATTCCATTTTTCCATTCATCGTTGCTGGTAGAATCGTAGCCTTTGTAATGCCCGCGTTCTTCTACAAAAAACTTTGCGGTTTGCAAATATTTTTCGTTGCCGGTTATCCTGTACAATTTTACCAGGCCCATTTCCACCACTTCGTGGCCGGGAGCAACATGTTTTTTATCGGGCCCAAAAACTGAGCAAACAAGGTCGGCATTTTTTAAAGCAATATTTAAAAATGATTTCTTTCCTGTTGCTAAATAATGCGCAACGGCAGCTTCGTACATGTGGCCGGCGTTATATAATTCATGACTAAGTTCCCGTTCTTTTTCCCATCTTACTTTGCCAACCCAGGGGCCAACGTTATTAGGATCAATGGTTCTGGCGGTATACAAATAACCATCGCTTTCCTGCGCAGCAGCTATGATGGTAATTAATGAATCAACATATTTTTCCAGTTTAGGATCAGGAAATAAACTTAAGGAGTAAGAAGCTCCTTCAATGGTCTTATAGATATCCGTATCATCAAAAGGATAGATGGTACAAAATTTACCGGATCGTTCAGCAGCCATCACAAAATTTTTAACCCGTCCAGTCTTTTCGCACCTTTCAAAGGATGCGGGAATAGTAACGGTATGATTAATCTGGAGCCTCGGCAACCAAAAATTGTCTGTAAGCTTCACTTCATTAAATGGTATTGCTTGTATGGGATAATCTTTTTTTTGCGCAAAAACAACTGTGGTGGTTAGCATCAGGAATGAAAGAAATAACTTTTTCATATTTATAATTTTATTCTCTTTTACTAATAATTTATGGTGTTCATTTTTGAAAGAAAGTTGTGAGACTCTAAAGTACGCGTGTTACATGTAACAATAAAAAAAACAATAAGATTTTAACCGACCCGGTATTTCTTCAACTAACCTTAAAATAAAAAATTACTTTTTTACTTTTAATAAAGTAACTACCTGGGGTTTTAAAAGCAATGAAAAATTTACTGCTCCATTTTCAACCTTTAGTTGTGTTGCCGCCGTTGTCATTTTTAAGCGGCCTTCCTTTTCAAGTTCAGAAAATTGCGAAGCCGATATATTTTGCGGCGAGCCCATTTTTTTCC
>JBDTKB010000196.1:0-7798 GCA_039935555.1 Ginsengibacter sp.
CCTAAGGTATCAAACTTTTCATTGATTCGTCGCCGCGTTTCGCTATGCTATAGCTTGAAGTGGAAACACGTTCTGGGAGAAATGCGTATATACGTATCCGTTATAATTAACTGACTTTAGATTACTAAAATATCTTCAGTAAAAATGTCAATTCTTTGACATGACTCAGGCAACTTTGTAGATTACATTTGTAATTATTAGCAACTCCATTAATACGCTCCCCTGAAATTCACACTTATTATACATTCCTATAAAAAAAGCAATTCCCACAGTAAAGAAATGAGCAACTAAAATGAATTTACTTTAAAATTTTTGCCTTTCAAGGGATGACACTTTTTAAAATTTTCGGCCGGAGCAATTTTCAAAAGAATACAAATGTTCAGCCTTTGTTCTTCAGCCGCCATAATGCCAAATGTAATGTTGGGCTTTCGTTTTAATGTCCGCTATAGAAATCAAGCATTGTGTCCAAGGCTCCTTCTGAGTGCATCCGGCCTCCATTTTCAAGCGATTCCTTTGCTGCCTTTGCCGCTCTTTTGCGCATATTTATTTCATAAAAAGAAATGGCCTCCTGCAAAGTTTTGTATTTGTCATCCGTTAAACATTCACTCAATTCCAAAGCATCGATCTTCTTTTCTTTTATCGGTTTAGGACAATAGTTATCGAAAAAACAACTTTGCAGCATTACAATTTTTCATCTTCAAGCTTAAATGAATTTTTTCTTTAAAGTATAAACCCATAAAGCAGTCCAAAAATCACGAAAACCAGCTATCAGATGCGTACTTTTACTAAATTTATAAAAGATACTTCTCAAATATTTGCATGTAACAAAAGTATTTATAATTTTACACTCATCTATCTGGTTACAGCCGGACGTTTCATCCCCCCAATCCACATATACTATTATAAGCTACTTCATAATCAAGTGTAGGTAAACTATAACTTATTCCCAATAGAACTTTGAAAGATTAACGCTGTTTAATCCTTTTATCTTTTGTATTTCCGCTTACAATTTTTTAAACTCTAAACTACAAAAGAATGAAAAAGTTCTACACACTCGTGTTAACGGTATTTGGTGTTATAGGCTTCAGTTTTACAAATGCTCAAACTGGTCCTAACTTATTAGGTGCAAAAGGTACATTCAGCAATCCTTTTATTACTTCTAATGCAAGCGCTTCAGGCTGTACCGTGTCAGGTTCAGCTTCCTACAATCCCGCTGATAATATCGGAAATGCTTTAAATGGCTGTTCATCTTCAGGATCATCTCTCCCGTGTTCCGGTTATAATTATGTTTATAAAAGCGGAGGACTTGGCCCCGAATTTACCTACACTATCATAAAAAATATTGGTGATGCAAGTGGTGGTAACTGTATTAAAGGAGACTGGAGAGGACAAGACCATACAGGTGACGGTGGATATTTTATGGCTGTTAATGGTGCACCAAGTAACTCTTATAGTAATATTTTTTACCAAATAAAATCTATTCCTGTTTGTCCTGGTACTCAATATGAATTTTCAGCATGGGTACTCAATATCCTCCCTAAAAGTAGTCCTTCAGCAAAAGCAGGATCAGAACCTAATATTTCTTTCAAAGTTATTACACCAAGCGGTACGCAAACGATAGGAACTTCGGGGCCGATTGCATACACTGCTACACCCACATGGGTTAAAGTTGGTGGTACTTTTACAGCATCTGCTACTACTAATTCTGTTGATTTGCAGGTTGTAAACGCTACTGCAGTTGCAAGTGGGAACGATCTTGGTTTAGATGACATTTCATTTAATGTTGTTCAATCAAATATTGCTATAAAGGGTGCTGACGGCGGCCCTGCAATGGGTGCTACATGCGAAGGCAGTAGCTTTATTGTAAATTATGTGGTAACCGATATCTTACATACCAATACCTGGTACAAATGGCAAAGAAGTACTGATGGTGGCGCTACGTTTACAGATAGCACATTGGGTGCACAACAAGCAGTTTATAACGGTGACAGCTATACGCTTCCTTTTGTATTTAACCATGTTAACGCTAAAATGACCGGTTATAAATACAGGTTAATAGTTTCTACTTCAGAGGCAGGTTTATCAAGCCCAGGTTGCACTTACTTAAATGAATATACTTTACTTGTAAATTCCTGTGGCGATCTTCCGGTAACATTAACTTCTTTTACAGGTAGATATTCAAATGGTGCTTCAATTTTAGATTGGCGAACCAGCCAGGAATTCAATAGTGATCATTTCGAATTATTTAAAAGTACAGATGGCCAGAATTTCTCTTTGGTTGCAAAACTTAAGGCTGCCGGATTTAGCAGTGTTGTTAAAAACTACAGCTACCAGGATAATTCACCAAATTCAGGTAACAATGTATACTATCGTTTAAAGCAGATTGATATCGATGGAAAATATACCTTTTCGTCAATTGTTAAGCTTGCTTTGGGATTAAATACATCAGTTGCAGTTTATCCTAATCCATTCAATAACGATTTCACGGTATCGTTCAGTGCTACCAAAACTGCACCAGCTACTTTAAAATTAATGAATAGCACGGGACAATTGATATTCTTAAAAACTATTTCCGTTAACAAAGGAAACAACTCAATTTTGATAAACAATTTACCTTCAATTAAACCAGGTATTTATTATATGAGTGTTGGTAATGATGAATTAAACTTTAACAGCAAACTACAAAAGCTCTAACCTTAGATTGACAACTGAAACCGCTTTGGAAGTAAAATTCTAAGGCGGTTTTTTTTATTTAAACAGTTTTAAGATCAAACACATTTTGTGATTTTCTTTGATCGATAGGTGTTCAAAGCATGTAATCTCTAAATCTTTCACAGAAGCCTTGGCTGATCTCAGCCGATGAAATAAATCTTTTTTCAATTAATTTTTAAATGCATTAAAACTACCTGCTAAATGCCGGTTTCTATTTGCTGGATTTTAACGAATGTAACTGGATAAAAATCGAGGAAATTGATCTTGATCTTATGTCGTGGGATAAAGCCACTGCTTACAGACTGACTATCCAATATCACTTGAGATCTTTTCATATCCAAAATAGCGAGGGCTTCCTTGTTATGATCTTTTTGAATTTTATTCTTTGGAAATTGATACCTGAAAATACCTGTGAAATAAGTTGGTCTGCCTGCATACTCCAGTCAAGGGAATATCAAATTTTACTTCTATCAGCAGAAATCCGTTTTTTGATCTTTAGACTCATAAAAGCATTTTTACACTATTAGAAATATGACACATCATGTGTCGCTTATGTGTCAAAAATAGGGTAAAATTAAAAAAAAAGCGACCAATTGTGGAGGACTAAAATAAAAAACTCCTATACATCAATTAGTTATAGGAGTTTTTTGTGCCCGGGACTGGATTCGAACCAGCACAACCTTGCGGATGCTGCGACCTGAACACAGTGCGTCTACCAATTTCGCCACCCGGGCATCAACAGTTGCAAATATAATTTCAAAACGATTACGGTTCGAATATTGTTACCATATTTCAAAAGCAAAAAAACACTTATGGCCTTAAAAGAAATAATAGCGTCCCTGGGTGCTGATATTAAAAAATCACCGATGCCCGCAGATGTAAAACCAATGCTGGCGACATTAATAGATAAGCCTTTTGATGAAGAAGGATGGATATACGAAGTTAAGTGGGACGGCTATCGTGCCCTGGCTTACGTTGCGAACGGCAGCGTTGAAATGAAGTCGCGAAATAATAAATCTTTCGACGAAAAATTTTACGCTATCCATAATGTTTTAAAACAATGGAAAATAAATGCAGTAGTAGATGGTGAGATAATCGTTGCCAATGATAAAGGCATTTCCAACTTCGGCAATCTTCAAAACTGGAGAAGCGAAGCCGATGGTGAATTAATATTTTACCTCTTTGATATTTTGTGGCTGGAAGGATATGATCTTACGCAACTGCCGCTTACCCGCCGCAAAGAAATTTTACAGGAAATTTTTCCTTCGATAAATAATTTGAGATTGAGCGAAAGCTTTAATGCAGGGGCAACGGAGTTCTTTGAGGTCGCAAAAAAAATAAATCTTGAAGGCATTATTGCGAAAAAATCCGGCAGCAAATACTTTACCGGTGAGCGCTCGAAAGAATGGCTCAAAATAAAAACCGGTAAAAGGCAGGAAGTAGTAATTGGTGGCTATACTAATAATGAAGGTAGTAATAAACTTTTTAGTTCCTTATTGGTTGGCGTTTATACTAACGGCAGGTTAACGTATACCGGGAAAATAGGGACCGGTTTTTCTCAGAAATTACAAAAGGAAATGATGGAACAATTTAAGGCGTTAATAATAAAGGAATGTCCTTTTACTTTTGTGCCCGACATTAATAAACCCTCCAGGTTTCGCCCCAACCCTCCGGCAGCAAAAGCTACATGGCTTAAGCCTGAATTAATTTGCGAAGTAAGTTATGCGGAGATGACTTCCGATGGTGTTATGAGGCATCCATCTTTTGAAGGTATGCGGGAAGATAAAAGCAGTAAAGAGATTGTTCAGGAAAAGGAAATACAAACTGAAGTGGCCATAGACGCAGTTAAAACTTCTACAAGGAAAAACAAACTAAAAAACACAGTTGTTAAAGAAAAAGAGGCAGACCTTCGAAATGAAAAATTAACTAAAAAACTTTTAAAGGTGTCCAAAAATACAGATCGCAAAACATTACTAAATCCAAAGGATAAATCGCAAACCAGGAACATTAATGGCTACGATATTACTTTTAATAACCTTAATAAAATTTACTATCCTAAGAAGCTGGTTACAAAGCGGGATGTCGTTAATTATTATTATCTAGTGGCTCCTTTTATTTTACCCTACATGAAAGACCGGCCGCAAACATTAATCCGTTATCCAAACGGTATTGATGGTAAATTTTTTTACCAGAAAGATGTTACAGGAAAAGTCCCTGACCGGGTGCAACAATTTCCTTACAGCAGTGAACGCGGAGGCGATAGAAATTTTTTGGTTTGCACTAATGAGGCCAGCCTTTTATTAATTGCGTCTATGGGTGGCCTTGAAATGCACCCATGGAGCAGCAGGGTTCAAACGCCCGATAACCCTGACTGGTGCATCATTGATCTTGACCCATCTGAAACAACAACTTTCGCACAGGTAATTACCACAGCACAAACAACCAAAGAGGTACTTGATGCAATTGATGTTCCTTGTTATTGTAAAACTTCAGGCGCCACCGGCTTACATATTTATATACCGCTTGGGGCAAAATACACCTATGAGCAAAGTAAAGAATTTGGAAGAGTTCTTGTAAAAATCATTCATTCTAAATTAGCACCCTTTACAAGTATTGAGCGAATCATTGAAAACCGAAAAGGGAAATTATATCTTGATTTTTTACAAAACAGGCCCCAGGCAACGCTTGCTGCGCCTTATTCTTTGCGCCCAAAGCCAGATGCAACCGTAAGCATGCCGTTGCACTGGGACGAAGTTACAAAGGGTTTGAAAATGAAAGATTTTACCATTTTCAATGCCGTAGACCGGTTAAAAGAAACAGGTGATATTTTCGGCGGTGTGCTGGGTAAAGGAATAAACTTAAAAAAGGCATTAAAGAATATCGAAACAGTTTTCGGAAAACAGGAAATGCATAAATCCCTCAAATTTTAATTTCTGTAAGAGTTAAGCACTTACGCCGAAATCTCTCAATGCATCATTAAGGCTTGTCTTTTTATCCGTGCTTTCTTTTCTTTTTCCAATAATAAGGGCGCAGCTCACATTATATTCTCCTGCCGGAAATTTTTTGAGATAGCTACCAGGAATTACCACGCTTCTTGATGGAACAATACCTTTATATTCTATCGGTTCATTCCCGCTAACATCAATAATTTTTGTTGATTGGGTAAGCACAACATTGGCACCCAGCACCGCTTCCTTTTCAACTCTTACACCTTCTACCACAATACACCTGCTTCCGATAAAGCAACCGTCTTCAATTATAACGGGGCTTGCCTGCAACGGCTCCAATACACCTCCAATACCTACGCCGCCACTAAGGTGTACGTACTTTCCTATCTGTGCACAACTGCCTACCGTTGCCCAGGTATCAACCATAGTTCCCTCATCTACATAAGCGCCAATATTTACATAGCTCGGCATGAGCACCACATTCTTTGCAAGAAAAGCACCATACCTCGCAACTGCATGTGGTACGGCGCGCACGCCTAATTCTTTGTAATTACTTTTCAATTTCATTTTATCATAAAACTCAAATGGTGGTAATGAATAGGTTTGCATTTGTTGTATTCCAAAATATAAAAGGATTGCCTGCTTTACCCATTCATTTACCTGCCAGCCGCCTTCTACAGGCATAGCAGTGCGCAGTTCACCGGAATCAACTTTTTCAATTACATTTTTCACGGCGTCGGTATAGGTCTCATCTTTAAGAAGTTCACGGTTGGCCCATGCTTCTTTAATCATTTTTTCCAAATCCATAGCGTCATTTTTTGCAAACATAATGTGTAAACACAAAAAATCAACAAATGATTAATTGATAACTTTGGCAACTCATGAAGAAAATTCTTGTTATACAAACAGCTTTTACCGGTGATGTAGTGTTGGCAACGGCAATACTGGAAAAACTGTATCTTTTTTTTCCTGACGCGCAATTAGATTTCCTGGTACGTAAAGGAAATGAAGGGCTTTTAAAAGATCATCCATTTATACACGACACAATTGTTTGGAATAAAAAAGAACAAAAGAAAAAAAATCTTTTTAATATTTTCAAAAATATTAGAAAAGAAAAATACGACGCTGTTATTAATCTTCAAAGGTTTGCCTCCACCGGGCTTTTAACCGCATTTTCAGGTGCCAGGCAAAAAATCGGCTTTGATAAAAATCCGTTTAGTTTTTTGTTTACTCAAAAAATTAAGCATGACCTTTCCTCAAACAAACACGAAGTTGAAAGAAACAATGAACTTATTGAACATCTTACCGATGATAGTTTTACAAAGCCCCGCCTCTACCCTTCCCTAAAAAACTTTGACGAAATAAGCAAATTCACATTAAAACCCTATGTGTGCATGATGCCTGCAAGCGTGTGGTTTACCAAACAATACCCGGTTGAAAAATGGATTGACCTGATTAATAATTTTCCTGCGGAATATAATATCTATCTATTGGGTGGAAAAGATGATTTACCATTGTGTGAAAAAATAAAAAGTGAATTTACCAACAAAGCCATTAAAGTACTTGCAGGACAATTAAATTTTCTTTCATCGGCGGCATTAATGAAAGGAGCAGCCATGAATTATACAAACGATTCTGCACCGTTGCATTTTGCTTCAGCAGTAGATGCACCGGTCACTGCAATTTTTTGTTCCACTGTTCCCGCCTTCGGTTTTTACCCCTTGGCGTCTAAGTCATTTATAGTTGAAACAAAAGAGATCCTTGCCTGCAGGCCATGTTCGTTGCACGGGCTGAAAGCTTGTCCGCTTGGGCATTTCAAATGTGCATACACCATTGAAACCAATCAATTATTATCTACCCTGAGCTTATAAAATGGATCATTTTATCAACGATATAAAGTCATCAATAAAAGTTCTTCTTAGTGGAGGAATTATTTTATATCCAACCGATACGATTTGGGGTATTGGATGCGACGCTACCAATGCTGAGGCTGTAAAAAAAATATACCAGTTAAAAAAAAGGGCCGAAAAAAAATCCCTTATCATTTTAGTTTCGCACGAAAATGAAATCAGCAATTATGTTTTAAATCCATCGCAAAAAATTATTGATTTTATAGCTATTCAAAAAAATCCAACGAC
>JBDTKB010000197.1:0-3006 GCA_039935555.1 Ginsengibacter sp.
TTCCAATTTGAATTCGAAATTATTTTCCCTGGCAGCTAGCTCACGTCGGATTGAATCTTGTGACGAAAAATCTTTTTGCATCTTTTCAATTAATATTTGTTGCGGAGCAAGTTGCTGCTGCAATGCAAAAAGTTTACCCATATTTTCAGCTTTTTTTAAGTAAAGGAAAGCCTGGTCTTTTGCGAATAAAGTTTTGGCATTTTCAGATAATAACTTTTCACTTATCGCATTTTTAATTTCATTTAAATTAACATCGCCGAGCGTTCTATAAACTTGTTTCAAACCCGCATTGACCTTTGCTAAATCCGCATTTTCAAAGTTGATGTTGAAATCCATTTTTTGGATTGGAAAGTTTTTCATTTCCATAGCCGGAAATTGGAATTTTTTATCATCATCGCTAAAAAAATTATTTCTTAATAATTCAAACACCAGTGAATTCTTATTTCCTTTCGAAGGCAAAAAATCCGCTAATTGTTTCCAGCTATTGCCATTATCTTCATTCAAGTCATCGCTTTTATTATCAATTAATATGGAGTTCATTTTTGTGCTTACTACACGCTGTTTTGTTACTTTTAATATGGTGCGATTTTCTTCCTTCACAATCGCAACTTTACCAGTTTTAGACCGTAGTTTTTTATTTACCAAAACCATTGTATCTTTTTCTTTATTAAACGAATTCGACACGGCTTTTTTATCCGCAGGAGAAAGCCACGCAACAGAACAAATTATAAAAGTTATCAAAAGTAACGCCAGCAGTTTCTGTCCGTAATTAAATTGCCTTGATACTACACCGGCATTTGTAATCCTTTTTATTCTCGATAGCAATTGCTTCTTTCCTGAAACCGCGCCTATAGCCAATTGTAGCTTGCCTTGCCTTGATTGCTCAAGCCTTAATAAGGCGGAGGCATACGAATGAGGATCATACTGGTATTGCAATACAAAATCATCACAACAATTTTCTCTTTCTCTTTTAATTACGTTTGAAAGCAGTACAATAAAAGGATTAAAAAATAAAATAGTTTCAATTACAGAAATAAAAAGGTTGATGATATAATCGTTTCGCTTGATATGCGATAATTCATGAAGAATAATTGCCTCGAGCTGCGGTGTAGATAAATTATTTAAAGAAGCAAACGGTACAAGTATAACGGGTTTTAAAAAGCCAATTGTTGCAGGAACATCAACATGATGAGAGATCCAAACGCTTATTTTTTTTGTGATTCCAATTTGCGAAGAAACTAAGCTCGCAAAAGCCTGCAACTGAAAAGGAGGTTCAACCAACTGTTTATTTGAAATAAAATATACATGTCGGTAAGCCGCTACGAGCCGTGCCATTAAAAAAAATAAAAGGAAAATATAGGCTACCGAAAGGTAAGGAAGCGCCGAAGCGCTATAAGATAAAAATGCATGATAATTCCAAAAGCTGTCAATCGCAAATTGATGACCGGTTGCGTTGTGTATTGCCATTGGGCTGGCCGCGCCCGGCGCCTCAATAATTTTAGTAATAAAATTTGTGACGAACCAAATAAATGAAAAGAATAATATTACGGTACTGAGGTTGTGCTTAAATTTTGCGGAAGCAGCTTTGTAGGAAACGGCGATCGTTTCATAAATAACACAAAGTATTAAACCCTGCCACAAACTATTTAAAATAGCACTTCCCAGTGCCTGGAGAAAAATTGAATGTTGTAAAGCAGCAAAATTCATTTAGCCATTTTTTAAATTGTCCAGGTATTTTTGAATTTCATCCAATTCATTCTTCGACGTTTTTTGGTTACCCAGCGCTTGCAAAACCAATTGAGTTGATGAGCCATAAAATAAACCTTTGATCATTTTGTCCAAAAACTGCTTCTGTGTTTTTTGTTGGCTAACCGCTGGCTGATAGATATGCGTTTTAGCACTGTCATCCCTCGTTACCAGTTTTTTTTCAAACATTATCTGCATTAATTTGAGGGTAGTTGTATAACCGGAAACCTTGGTTTTAGATAGTTCTTCGTGTACCTCTCTTACGGTCGCGGTTTCCCGCTGCCAAAGGATTTGCAGAATTTCTAATTCACTTTCAGTAGGTTTTAAATTCTTATTAATGGACATAGTTACGACTTTATTCGTAGGCAATATACGATTTTGTTCGTAACATGAAAAAAACTTTTTGATAAACGGTTCATTTTTTATTTGTTACGCGTTTTACCATTGAATGAATTTTGTAATTCAAACTTTGATTTTTTTTTAATGAATTTTACTGGGTAAGTTCGTGTCATAAAAATCAACGATTGAAAACAGAAGAATTCAAATTTGCAATTGACGTTTACGATTCCATAGAAGAGTTAAACTCTGAAGATGCGTTTCTGCTGAACGAAGCGAGAAAAGTTACGAAATTTGCTTATGCTCCTTATTCAGGTTTCCAGGTTGGCGCTTTTGCGAAGTTAGAAAATGGAAAAACGGTAAGTGGAACGAACCAGGAAAATGCAGCATATCCGGCGGGCATTTGCGCTGAGCGAACTTTAATGTCTGCGGCGGCTTCGTTATTTCCGGGCGTTGCAATAGATACTATTGCTATTACATATAATAATACAAAGGGAATCAGCGACAAACCAGTGAGCCCGTGTGGAATTTGCCGCCAGTCTTTCGTTGAATTCCAGGAACGAACTAAAAAGCAGATACGAATAATCCTTAGCGGGATGGAAGGAAAAGTTGAAATTATCGCAAACGCAAAAGACCTATTGCCGTTAGTTTTCGGTGCAACAGATATGAAGTAATTAATCGAGCACTTTCAGGCTTTTTTCGATAATTTTTATGCATTCCTTAAGCTCTTCTTTTGTAATTATTAATGGCGGAGCAAAGCGTATTTTATCGCCATGAGTTGGCTTCGCTAATAACCCGTTTTCTTTTAATTCCATACAAAGTTTCCACGCGGCATTTTCATCAGGAGGATTTATAATTACGGCATTCAACAGGCCTTTGCCACGAATGGTAATGATATGAGGCGACTCGATTCTTTTCAATTCT
>JBDTKB010000198.1:0-3792 GCA_039935555.1 Ginsengibacter sp.
TGCTTAATATTGCCGCTCAAAATTAAGCCCGGATGGCGGAATTGGTAGACGCAGCAGACTCAAAATCTGCCGTTCGCAAGGATGTGCAGGTTCGATTCCTGTTCCGGGCACCAGATTAAATTTTGAAGTCTTGAAGCTATTCACCTTCAAGGCTTTTTTAATTTTTGGGAATGGCTTTTTCATTACGATCGCCTTTCTTTATTCTCGGCCGGCTCATAAAAATAATATATTCGCCACCTTTTCCAGGACTTGAAATAATGACGGCATGATTTACTTATAAAATACACGAGAAAAAAATCGCAAAAAAATTTGCGTAGTTAAATAACTACATTTATATTTGTAGTCAAATAGCTACGCAATGAATTTAAGACGAGATGTATTTCAAGCCATAGCAGATCCAACACGAAGAGCAATACTTCTTTTGGTGGCTACACAAACTATGACAGCAGGTGCAATAGCCTCCAACTTCGACACAGCAAGACCAACGGTTTCAAAACACCTGCAGATACTTACCGAATGTGAATTGCTTGAACAAAAACAAGACGGCCGGGAAATTTATTACTATATCAATGCAAAAAAAATGAAAGAAGTAGCTGAATTTATTGAACCATTTCGCAAAATGTGGGATGATAGATTTAATAAATTAGAAAAGATCATGAAAAAATATAAAGAGAAAAAATAACAAAAAACCGATGATAGAAAAGCCAAAAAAACTTCGGTCAATGCGGGCGGTAACGGCTAATGATATTTTGGGAGAAGCTACCAAAACAAGACACGGACATAAAATCGTTGGACTTGTTCAAAATTAATGGAAGAAAAATAAACTATAAATATGGAACAAAAAACAAAGATCAATGCTGAAGATGGCAAACAGGATTTAGTGATAACAAGGGAATTTGATTTGCCCCTGGAATTACTTTTTAAAGCTTACACAGAGCCGGAACTTGTTGAACAGTGGATGGGAACTAAAGTGCTGAAATTGGAAAATAAAAAGCATGGCGGTTACCAAATTGAAACATCCGATCATAAGGGAAATGTAGCATTCCGGGCTAACGGCGTAATCCATGAGTTTATGGCGAACCGAAAAATCACGCGGACATTTGAAATGGAGCATACTCCATTTGGCGTTCAACTTGAGATCCTTGAATTTGAAAAACTCACGGATAATACAAGCAAGCTCAATATGCATGTAATATATGAATCGGTCGCGCAGAGAGACCAGTTGCTGAAATTGCCCTTTGCACAAGGAATAAATCTGGCACACAACCGGCTGCAAGACATTTTAATTAAATTAAGATAAGAGAATGAAAAAGACAAATAAAATCATTTATTGGATTACAACTGCATGGCTTGCGCTAGGAATGATATCAACCGGCGCAGTACAGTTATTCAAAGGGAAAGAGGGCCAGGGCGGCGTAGACATGATTAAACATTTGGGTTATCCAATTTATTTTCTAACGATACTGGGTATCTGGAAAATTTTAGGAGTTGCAGCCGTGCTTATTCCTAAATTTCCTTTACTAAAGGAATGGGCTTATGCAGGTTTTTTCTTTGCCATGTCGGGAGCTATATTTTCACATATTTCATCGGGTTCCACGAATGAAATATTTCCTTCGTTGTTATTATTAATTTTGACCATGGTCTCGTGGTTTTTTCGGCCTGCGGATAGAAAAATCATTTCAGTTAATTTTAATAAATGAAAGACATGAATCCAAAAGTTGATTTTTATTTTATTAAAGCCAAAAAATGGCGAAAAGAATTGGAGCAATTAAGAATGATCCTTCTTGATTGTGGCCTCACCGAAGAATTGAAGTGGGGTTGCCCTTGTTACTCGTTTGAGAAAAGCAACATTATTTTAATTCATGTATTTAAAGAATACTGTGCGGTTTTGTTTTTCAAAGGTGCCTTATTGAATGATGCAAATGGTATACTAATTCAACAAACGAAGAATGTGCAGGCCGCGCGCCAGGTTAGATTTACTAATGTTCAGGAAATAATTGAGAAGAAATTTATTCTCAAAGCCTACATCTTTGAAGCCATTGAAGTAGAAAAAGCCGGTTTAAAAGTAGAATTAAAAAAGACTACCGAATTTAACATGCCGGAAGAATTTCAAAATAAATTAAAAGATAGCATTGCACTGAATAAGGCTTTTAATTTATTAACGCCTGGACGGCAAAGAGCCTATCTACTTTATTTTTCGGCACCGAAACAATCCAAAACGAGGCAATCAAGAATTGATAAAAGCATACCGCAAATCGTAAAAGGTAAAGGCTTAAACGATTAGTTTGAAAACCTTTCTAAAAGTGATAATTTAAAAATCTGCGCAACATGAAAAGCAATAAAAAGAAGTTATCGCAGCAACAACTTGAAGAACTACTTAACACATTAAAAGCCCGTTTTGAGAAGAACAAGAATCGACATAAAAATATTGAATGGTCGGCAATACAAGCAAAGCTGGAAGCTAATAACGACAAACTATGGTCGCTAAATGAAATGGAAAGAACAGGCGGCGAACCAGATGTTGTTGGTTACGATAAAAAAACCGGGTAATACTTTTTTTATGATTGTTCAGTAGAAAGCCCAAAAGGCCGCAGAAGCCTTTGTTACGACCGTGAAGCGCTGCTGTCAAGAAAGGAAAATAAACCAGCGGATAACATCATGGATGTGGCTGCTGCCATGGGCATTGAACCCTTAACGGAAATACAATACCGGAGGTTGCAGGAGCTAGGAAATTTCGATGCTAAGACGTCAAGTTGGATAGTAACTCCTCCTGATGTTAGAAAACTCGGCGGTGCCCTGTTTTGTGATCGTCGATATAACACCGTATTCGTGTATCACAATGGCGCAGAATCTTATTATGCCGCCAGGGGGTTTCGCGGCCTGCTAATAGTCTGAATTGAAAAGCAATTATTAAAATATTATTCTTCATAAGAAATTCATGTTAGCATCTGAAGGGTTTCGTTATAGCTGCCCATTAACTTACATTTAGAAGAACTAAGTTGAAAATTTCCCTTTGATTTAAAGTAGACATCGAATTTTTCTAAAAAAGTATTCACTTGATATATTAAAATAATTTATATATCTTTAAATTGGTTTTTCATAGGATATTGGATTTCAAACGGAACTGGATTTCTATCCGGTTCCTTTACGTATCAAAAGTTTAAGTATCAAAAAAATGGAAAGCCCAGGAACCTACTTATACTTGACGATTTCATAAACAATGGTGATGAAGAAGAAATACGTCAAACTATTAAAAACTGTACGAAAAATGAAGAATTACCGGTGATTTTGGATTCGCATTTTATTAAAGATTTTTAAATTATTGTAAATTCAGCGTGGCAAATAACGTTATTGCAAACTCACTTGATTTAGCATTAGAATCGTTCTTAACAAAAAATTTTAAGGCAGTTATTTCTATTAATTTAATACGAAGTCACCGAATTTTTTTTGCTTTTATATTTATCAAAATTGATAATAAAAACGCTGAATAAAATAATGGCCAACGCCAATGCTTGTAAGCTATCAATAAATTCCCCTCCAAATAGAACGCCCAATAGAACAGCGACAACAGGATTTACATACGCGTTTGTGCTAACCTGTGTCGGAGATCTTACCTGCAGTAGCCAGATGTAAGCGCTATAGCCGGCAAGCGATCCCATTACCACGAGGTATATAACGGAGAGCCATGCACGCAAATGAATTTGTTCAAATTGAAAATGCTTTATTTCCCCCGTACAGAAAGCTAGTACTAAAAAAGAAAGCGCAGCGAAGATCATTTGCCATGCCGCTCCT
>JBDTKB010000199.1:0-4262 GCA_039935555.1 Ginsengibacter sp.
TTTTAATATCGATAGTTTGGTGCGTGAAAATATAAAATCGCTGAAGCCATATTCTTCGGCCAGGACAGAATATTCAGGCGATGCCTCAGTTTTTTTAGACGCAAATGAAAACAGTTATGGTTCACCGTTAGATGAAAATTTTAATCGTTATCCTGATCCATTACAATGGGAATTAAAGGAAGCGCTTTCGAAAATCAAAGGCGTGCCGCCAAAAAATATTTTCGTAGGTAATGGCAGTGATGAAGTAATTGATCTTGCATTTCGAATTTTTTGTGAGCCCGCATCTGATAATGTGATTATTTGCCCGCCAACTTATGGCATGTATAAAGTATGTGCTAATATTAATAATGTTACGGTAAAAGAAATTAATCTTACTTCGGATTTTCAGTTGGATGTGGACAGAATTTTGGAGCAAATCAATTCTAAAACGAAGCTTTTATTTATATGCTCACCTAACAACCCTACCGGAAATAATTTGAACAGGATTGATATTGAAACTTTATTAAATAATTTCCCCGGCATTCTAATCATTGATGAAGCCTATATTAATTATTCAAAACAAAAGACTTTTTTGCAAGAGCTTACGGAATATGAAAACCTGCTGGTGATGCAAACACTTTCAAAAGCGTGGGGGCTTGCGGCTTTACGGCTGGGACTTGCTTTTGCATCGGAAAAAATAATCGACCTTTTTAATAAGGTTAAACCGCCTTATAATATCAATCTTGCATCGCAGCAGCTGGGGCTAAAGGCGCTGGAAGGAATTAAAGAAGTGAATGCGAATATTAAAACAACAGTAGTACAGCGGGAACTGCTGGAACAAGGCCTGATGAAATTTGATTTTATTGAAAAGATATATCCGTCGGATGCAAATTTTATTTTAATAAAAACAAAGAACGCTGATGAATTATATCAATATTTATCGGGGAAAAAAATAATTGTCCGGAACCGCAGCAAAGAACCTTTATGTGAAAATTGCATACGTGTTACCGTTGGAACTCCGGTGGAAAATATGACATTAATTGAGGCACTTAAAAATTACAAGAATGATTAAGAGAGTTCTATTTATTGATCGTGATGGCACCTTAATCAGGGAGGCGCCTCCTACCTACCAGTTGGATGCGTTTAATAAACTGGAGTTTTATCCCCACATGTTTGAATACCTAACCAAAATAGTAAAAGAAATGGAGTTCGAATTGGTCATGGTTACCAACCAGGATGGACTGGGAACGAAAGCTTTTCCGGAAGATTCTTTCTGGGCAATTCAACACTTTATTTTAAGAGCTTTTGAAAATGAGGGAATTGTTTTTTCAGAAATTTTCATCGACCGGTCCTTCCCTTCAGAAAATAAGCCAACCCGAAAGCCGGGCATTGGTATGTTGACCGAATATTTGGACAAAGAGAAATATGACTTAAAAAATTCTTTCGTGATCGGCGACAGGCTTACCGATGTCAAGCTTGCTGAGAACCTGGGCTGCCGGGCCTTCTGGTTGAACAACCATGATGAGCTTGGGGCTGGCGAACTTAATGTTACCTCCAGGGAACTTTCTGAAGTAATTGCTTTGGAAACACAGGATTGGGAAGAGATTTATAATTTTTTGAGGCAGCCGCCACGAAAGGTCAGCCATTCAAGAAACACCAATGAAACCCAAATTGAGATTATTCTTAACCTCGACGGCCAGGGATTGGCTAACTCGAAGACCGGCCTTGGATTTTTTGATCACATGCTGGATCAACTGGCAAAGCACTCAGGCATGGACGTTAGTGTTATTTGCACCGGCGATCTTCATATTGACGAACACCACACAATTGAAGATGTAGCGCTGGCTCTCGGCGAAGCAATGTTACTGGCGTTAGGCGATAAGCGTGGAATAGGAAGATATGGTTTCCTTCTTCCCATGGATGACTGCCTTGCGCAGGTGGCTATCGATTTTGGAGGAAGAAGCTGGCTTGTTTGGGATGCGGAATTTAAGCGCGAAAAAATAGGTGAAATGCCCACAGAAATGTTTCATCATTTTTTTAAATCGTTCGGTGATGCTGCTAAATGTAACCTAAATATTAAGGCAGAAGGGGACAATGAACATCATAAAATTGAATCAATTTTTAAAGCGTTTGCAAAAGCTATAAAGATGGCAATAAAAAGAGATCCTCAAAATAATTCGTTGCCAACTACCAAAGGTGTTTTATGAAAGTAGCTATAATAAAATATAATGCCGGTAATGTACAGAGTGTGTTGTACGCATTGCAACGGTTAGGGGTAAACGCAGTTGTAACTGATGACCCTGCTGAAATACAAGAAGCCGACAAAGTGATATTTCCGGGTGTTGGAAATGCATCCTCGGCTATGGAATATTTAAAAAAGACTTCTCTTGATGAATTAATAATATCGTTAACGCAACCGGTTTTGGGTATTTGCCTGGGATTGCAATTGCTCTGCAATAAAAGTGAAGAAGGAGATATCAAATGCCTTGGTATTTTTGATGTGCCGGTGAAAAAATTTACTAATCCTTTGAATTCTGAAAGCCATTTTAAAATTCCGCATATGGGGTGGAATAATATTTATGATCTTTCGTCGCCGCTTTTAAATAATGTAAACGAAAATTCATTTGTATATTTTGTACATAGTTATTATGCGGAGCTTTCCACGCAAACAATAGCGACGACTGATTATCTTATTCCTTTTAGTGCCGCCATGCATAAAGATAACTTTTACGGCGTTCAGTTCCATTCAGAAAAATCGGACGATGCCGGTATTCAAATTATCTCAAATTTTTTAAACCTTGAGTAGATGGAATTGATACCTGCCATAGATATTATTGACGGAAAATGTGTCCGTTTAACCAAAGGAGATTTTTCAAAAAAAATAATCTACAGCAATAGCCCCCTGGATGTTGCAAAAGGGTTTGAAGATGCAGGTTTGAAAAGGCTTCACATCGTTGATTTGGATGGGGCAAATGGCGCGATTAAAAGAAATCTCCAAACACTTGAAGTTATTTCGAGTTGCACTTCTCTTGAAATCGATTACGGTGGTGGATTGAAAACAACTGAGGGCATACAATCGGTTTTTAACGCCGGTGCCTCAATGGCAAACCTCGGAAGCATCATTATAAAAAACCCTGCACTATTTGCTCAATGGATTGCCGGTTTTGGAGCGGAAAGATTTTTGCCTGGAGCTGACGTGCTTGATAAGAAGATCAAAATAAACGGATGGAAAGAGGCTACTAATTTGGACATCATTGATTTTATACAGAGCCTTATTAAACTGAATATTTATAAAATCTTTTGTACTGATATATCAAAGGATGGTATGATGCAAGGGCCTTCAACGGATTTATACAAGGAGATTTTGCAAAAGTTTCCATCGCTCAACCTTATTGCCAGCGGAGGTGTATCGTGTTACGATGATTTGTTGATATTGCGGGATGCAGGATGCGGAGGAGCTATAATAGGTAAAGCTTTTTACGAAGGGAAAATAACCATGCAACAAATTGATAATTTTTTAAAGAATAGCTAATGCTCGCAAAAAGAATTATACCATGCCTGGATATAAATAACGGCAGAACCGTAAAGGGTATAAATTTTGTAAATATTCGTGATGCCGGTGATCCTGTGGAACTTGCCATGTATTACTCACGGGAAGGTGCAGACGAACTAGTTTTTCTTGATATTACTGCAACCGTTGAAAAGCGGAAAACATTGATCGACCTCGTGAAAAGTGTTGCGGAACATATAAATATCCCATTCACCGTTGGCGGTGGAATTAAGTCTGTGGATAATGCTTTTGAATTATTGCAAAATGGTGCTGACAAAATCTCGGTAAATTCTGCCGCATTTAATAATCCCGGGCTTATCAGGCAAATGGCTGATGAGTTTGGGAGCCAGTGTGTGGTTTTAGCGATAGATACCAAAAAAGAAGGAGATGGTAAATGGTATGTATATTTAAATGGAGGAAGAATAAAGACATCGTTGACTGCAATTGATTGGGCAAAGCAAGCTGTTGATTTGGGAGCCGGGGAAATACTTTTAACTTCTATGAATAATGATGGAACAAAAGATGGATTTGCTGAAGACATAACGAGACTTTTTTCAAAAGAGCTTGCTGTACCAATCATTGCTTCGGGAGGCGCCGGTTGCGCGCAAGATTTTTTTGATGTGTTCAGCAATGCCAATGCTGACGCGGCTTTAGCTGCAAGTGTATTTCATTACAAAGAGATTGAGATTAAGGCATTGAAACAATTTTTATTTAAAAAAAATATTAATGTAAG
>JBDTKB010000200.1:0-8765 GCA_039935555.1 Ginsengibacter sp.
TTAGGGATGAATTATTTCTCCTTTTTTTTACCCGCTTTTTTTATCTTCAAATTCTCTATTTCTTGTTTTAACATTTTCGCATCGATTTTGGTGGGTGTTTTTTCATTCTTGATAAAATCTTCACTAAAAACAGCGTAAGCTTCGTCAACATAAGTTTACCAAAAATCCATTGTCATGATCATTTCTTTCCCCCATGTTATTGCGCGCAATTCATTTTTCCTATAACCGGTAATAGTAAGCGCATGCCCCAGCCAGCTTCCTGGCGCACCGTCACCTTTTGTCCTGCTTCGCGGCACGGTCCATTTCTTTGAATCAAAATATTGTTTTTCCGCAGACTTAGGAAGGTTTATCCCAACATAACATCCTCCGTATAAATATATGGCTTGAAGTAACTGCCGGCGATTTTTAAAATCTAATTTGGCAAATGCAATTATTTTGTGTCCGGCAATGCCTTTTTTCCGCCAATGTTTTAGCGCTTTTATTGCTTCTACTGATTTGCCTTGCCCATCTGTCTCAGCATTAAAACCGGTAATGTCACTGTACGATTGTACGATTGCCTTTGTGGTAGGCTTATGAAGCTTTCCTATGTTGGAAGTCCAGGCCATTACAAGGTGCCCTGCCGATGCGCAAGTGCAGTCATTTATTTTCAGGTTGCCAAGCGTACCCCATTTTCCTGTTTCAATTTTACTTCCCCAATTATAAGTTGAAGGAACTTTATTTAAATTTTCCTGGTCTAAATAATCTGAAAGGTCGAACGTTCGTGAATCATGAACATATGGAAGCCTTCCGGATTATACTTTAATTAGGTAGGGTTTTGGTATTTTCTTCTCCATAATCAAAGGCAATTTTTTCAATAAATTAAAAAGCGGTAGCGCTATTTATTAGTTGGTATAAAGTAACATTAAAATATGAGCTAAACCTGAAAGTTTTATTTTGATGATTCTTTATAAATATTTTATATAAAATACTTCTTCATAACGCCGACGCCTACGCGAATTTACGTTTGGAAGATTTCCGCTCAATGCACTAAAATTAAATTTGAATTAAGTGCAATAAAATTAATGAGGCTCTTATAAAAAATAAGAGCCTCATTAACTGGAAAGATCAGAATTAGGAAAAAGATTTTAAAGCTTTAGTGTTGTGCCCACCACAACGGCGTTAGCACATCATCCGCACCACCTAATGCTTTTACAGCCTGGCCGTAACCTGTGCTGTTACTATTTTGCAACCCGGATGGATACTTCAAACGTTGCGGAAAAAACTGCACACTGCTCGTCATATAATTTGATGACGTTAAAGCAGGCAACGTTTGGATTGGTCCTTCAAGTACCACGTTTTCAAAGAAGGGCAAACCAAGCCTCCTGTGATCACTCCACGTTTCCAAAGGAAGCCATGGAGTTTGGGCGATGAATTTTTGAGTGATAATCTTTGTAAGATGATCGTTTCTAACCACGCCGCTTTTATACAAGTTATTTACAGGGTAGCTTATAGTGGCTGTTCCTGGTGCTGCTGTCAGCCCATCCACAAAATTCATCGTATGGCTATTGCCTGGTTCGGTGGTATGATTCCAGCTTACGGAAGTGCCATCCCTATTATAATCCATAGACGCGAGATAAGTGCTTAGATATTGTGAAACTCCCCAGTAATCAAAACTTTTTGCAATACCGGTTTCATAAGCAGTTTGAGCATCGGTTGGCGAAGCCCATCCCCTGTCTGCGCCTTCGGCTAAAAGAAAGTAAGTTTCCCATGGGCCGAAGAACACTCTTTTACCAGTGTGGTTTCTGAATTGATTTTTTAATGATGGAGCCATACTTGTAGGGCTTCCAATATCTTCACCCTGGAAAAGCGTATTGTGCCAATCACCTTTTGTTCCCCAATTACCATCGGGAGTTGGATTCCAGGTGTAAGCTCCATCAATCGTTTTTATTACACTATTACTAACATCTTTTACAACACCTGTTGTGACGTTGTTAACGTAGCCTGCACTTGGAAATGACGGATCATTGCTGTTACCAGGCATATAAAAAATCTGGTAAGCCCTTGGGTCTATCGTATTTGGTAATCCATTTAACCAATAGGCAGCGAAAGGATTGTTTGTCTTTGTTGTTAACTGCAACGGATAATATTGTCCAGCATAGTTTGCAGGTTTGATATTGGCGATGGCATTTGACTGAGCTGCAGGATCGTCAATCACTGATGGAATTTGCGCCTGCGAAGTAACGCTTCCAAGATTTACCACAAGATTATTAAAAGTAACTCCCTCGGGCAACTGGTACCAGGAGCGCGTGTACATACCGGAAAGATCATTCCAATCGGGACCTTCCTGCACCTGGAAAATTTGTGATTTATCCGTAAGCAATGTACCAGTAGCGGCATCCTCAAATTCAGCTTTCGCTTTTGCAGGATCAACTTCGGAAAGGCGCATGGCGAGGCGCAGACGCAACGAATTTCCGTAAGCCTGCCATTTCGCAAAACTAAAGCCGTATACAGGATCTTCCTGGCTCACATCCGATGGTACGGTGGCGACCGAAAGATCTAATTTGGAAGTTGCCTCTTTCAATTCGGCAAGTAAGTAGTAATACACACTTTTTGTGTCCGTAAATGCCGGGTTAGTGCCCTGAAACGCAGTTGTGGGCATAGAGCCGAAGTTGTCACTCATCTCGCTTAGTAAATAAGCACGCCAAATACGGGCAATCTGCATAAGGTTATTAGTATAGGCCTTTTGCGTTTTCGCTGTTATTTGTTGATTGGCTACATCAACAGCGCTATTAATTGTATTAAGTGCGCCCGATTGATTATCGTAGTATTCACCAATCCATTCATCACTGTAGCCGCCCCATGAAAAAGTAGCGCCATCTGCATCGCTGACCTGGTGGCCTGCCGCAGCCCAGTAAAGTATAAACGCCCTTTCTGAAACTCCGGGATTCATTTGTGCATGAACAATGGAATTATCGATAAAATATTCCACCTGTACCTGCGTAGCATTAGCAGCCGTAGGGTCGGTATTAATATCCGTAATTTTTTTACAACCTGCAAATAGCAGGAGCGGTGTTATAAACAAGGCCGATTTTTTTATTATATGTTTCATTTCTTTGAAATTTAATAGTGAATGATCAGAAGCCTAAAGATAGGTTGACATAAAATATACGGGATGTAGGGGGGCTTGCGTTTTCGAAACCGACAGAAGGTGTACCGGTAGCAAAAACTGATTCAGGATCCAACCCACGCATGTGGCTGCTAATAAGCCATACGTTACTGCAGGATACTGATAATGTTGCCTTTTGAATAAAACTATTTGTCAGCAACTTTTTGGAAAAATTGTAGCTCAGTTGAATGTTTCGTATTCTCACATTAGAAGCATCATACAAATTAGTTTCTGTAATTCCTGTATTTCCGGTACCCGCAGTGGCTCCCCAATATTGCTGTGTAGAAATTTTGTTGGTGTTTGCCACATATTGATTTGTAGTAGCATCTTGCACCACTCCTTTTACAACCATAGAATCTCTTGAGCCATTGTTAACCGTTATAGCAGCAGTGCCATTTCGTTCCATATTATCTAAAGTCTGGGAAAATATCTTTCCGCCAAATCTTGCATCAAGTTGTATGGAAAGCCCAAAACCTTTGTAGGAAAATGAATTGGTAAAACCTAATAAGGCATTGGCCTGCTGGTTTCCTAACCTGGATATATCAGTAGTGGCCTGAGGCAGTCCATTACTGGTTAGAATAAGCTGGCCATAATTAGGGTCTTTAGCGTCTGTAATTCTCATCAATTTGGTACCATAAATCTCGCCATACGGTTGCCCGGCAACAGCTAAAATCTGGATGTTATCGAAACCGCCACCAGGTAATTGATATTTATTTACACCAGGATAAATAGAAGGTACAGTAGTTCTATTGTGTGAGAAGTTAACACCAAGCGTCCAGTTTAAAGATTTAGGATTACTCAGGATTCGGGCATCAGCAGTTACTTCTATACCTTTATTCTGAACATTACCTGCGTTAATGATCCTCCCACTGTACCCGCTCAGCGGATCCATAGGCAGCGTAATTAATTGCCTTGTTGAATTTGATTTATATAAGGTTACATCTATGCCAATCTTGTTTTCAAGGAAACGTAATTCGGCACCCGCTTCATAAGATTTAATCAACTGACTTTTTACACTATCATTATATAAAGTACCGTTTCTTCCTGCAGTGGTATTGCCATTTGGATCGGTACCGATGTAATAGGTATTGTAAAGTTCATAGGGATCCAGGTCACTTCCTGCAGCAGCATAAGATGCTCTAAGTTTTCCATAACTAAGCCAGGAAGGCATTCTGCCGCCCATTTGCGTAATCATATCTGTGAACACATAAGAAACATTCACTGAAGGATAAAAATAAGAATTGTTTCGTGGGCTTAATGCTGATGACCAGTCGTTACGTAAAGTACTGCTCAAAAACAAATAACCATCATAATTTAATTCTACTGATCCATAGAGTGAATTGATTTTCTTTTGGCTAAATGCCTGGGAAACACCAGGGTTGCCTGCAGAATTATTTACAGAAAACAAGTTCGGAACCTTTAAAGTTCCCGCACTGCCATTAAGATCAGACTGCTGCCAGCTCATCAGGTTTGCACCTACCAAAACAGAACCTCCTAACTTTCCTAACAGGTTATCCTTTTTAGCAGTAAGCATCCCGCTATAATTGGTTTGCTGGTAAGTGTGCCTTCCTAAACTATAATTTCCTGTAGTGCTACTTGGACTTCCCGCATACAATTTTGCTTCTGTACTTGTCGTATACATATCAGCCCCCGCATTTACCTGGCCCATCAGCCACTTCGTAAAATTATGTTTGAGAGAGGCATACAAAATGAAGCGGTTGCGCGTGTCTGAGTTAAGGTTGTATTTTGCCGTCCAGTAAGGATTAGCACCACTTCCTTTTTGCCACCAAAACATATTTCCGCTGGAATCCAGTGGGTTTTTAAAATTACGAATATCCAGTGTTCGCGGTAAGTTATTTATGGTACCGAAAATACTATAGTCTTGTCCTTCGATAGATCGGTTATTTGCGGTAGCATTTATAAACTGAACTTTGGTATCCAATGTCCAGTTTTCATTGTTGCCAAATTTAGTTACTGCTCTGGCAGTAATGTTATTCCGTGAAAGCTTCTGTCCCGGTATCATGCTTTTATCATCAAAGCGATTGTACGAAGCAAAAACTGATGTTGAATTGAGTTGCTGCTGAAATGAAATGTTTTGATTAGAAACAACTCCATTACGAAAGAAATTTGAAACATTGTCATAAGGCTGAAGCTTTACCTGCTTACCAGACCAATCTGTTACTGTTTGACCATTTATTTTTGGCCCCCAGCTGGCAGTAGATACAGAATCATACACGCCGTTGCTTCCTTGTGCAAAATCATTTTGCATATCCGGACTGGTAAAAATACTTTCGAAGCCTACAGATGATGAAAGAGTAACTCCTAAACCGGGTTGCTTTTTACCTGTTTTTGTTGTAATTAAAATAACCCCATTACCACCAAGAGAGCCATATAAAGCTGCTGCAGCCGGTCCTTTCAACACACTGATGGAAGCAATGTCTTCGGGATTAATATCGCTTAAACCGTTACCCATATCGAGTGTTGTATTATAAAAACCATTAGAAGCACCAATACCTACACGCCCTGTAGAGTTATCCATCGGAATTCCATCTACTACAATAAGTGGTTGCGAAAGTCCGGTTAAAGAATTATTTCCACGCAATAAAATTTGAGAGGAACCACCGGGTCCGTTACCTGCACGCACCACCTGTAAACCTGCAACTTTTCCTGTGAGATCGTTTACAAGATTTGTCTCTCTTGAATCAACAAGTACCTGGCCTTTCACTTCCTGCACAGAGTATCCTAAAGATTTTTTTTGTTTTTGAATACCTAATGCCGTCACCACAACCTCCGTGAGATTATTGTCGGCAGGCGCTAATGTTACTGTAAAAGATGAATTTGTCCCCACCGGCACTTCCTTTGTAGTAAAGTTTACAGAACTAAATACCAATGTAGTTTTTGAATTTTTTACGTTCACTGAAAAGTTGCCGCCCTCATCAGTAATGCCGCCTTGTTTCGTTCCTTTTACCAGGTACGAAACATTTGGGACTGGAGCGCCCTGGCTGTCTTTTACTGTTCCTGAAACTTGTTTTTCCTGCGCCATACCGATTGTAACAGAAAAAATAAATACAAGAAACAGCAGCAGATGTTTTGAGTTTTGTTTCATATTGTTTTTTTTGAGTTTTATGTAAATATTAAAAGTTTTAGGCCGCTTGATTTTTCAGGGAATTTTTTGCCGGTTTTTTATCATAATTTTCTATCACCAGGGCAGCGCCACCTATTAGTTCCGCACTATTGGAAAAAGAAGAAACCTTAATAGCCGTATAGTTTGCCAGCCTTGGAATGCAATATTTATTTACGGCTTGCTGTATCGGAGCCAATAACATATTGCCAGATGCCGCGCCCCGGCCACTTATTACTACCAGTTCGGGATTGAGTATGTGGATCAATATGGCTATTCCCCTTCCAATATTATACGCCGTATCAGACAAGGCTTCCACGGCCAGTTGATCGCCTTTTAGCGCTGCATTCATAATGGTTGAAAATGATTCCTCTATATCATCAGAAATATTTTTCACCAACGAGACCCTTCCTAATTCAACGGCCTCCTTCACTTTTTCGAGTACAACTGTCATAGAGGCTTCTGTTTCCAGGCATCCGCTTTTACCGCAACTGCATAGTTTGTTGTTTTCAAAAAGATGTATGTGGCTAAATTCGCCGGCAAATCCGTTGTCGCCCCGGAAGAGTTCGCCGTTAAGAATCATTCCCAAACCTATACCCCAGCCAAAATTTATCACCGCTGCATTGTTTGTGTTTCGTGCGGACCCTAAACGGAACTCAGCCAGGGCAATAAGGCTCGAATCATTGTCAATATATACCGGCAACCCAACAGCTTCTTCTATGAATTCCGCTATGCTTGAGCCTTCATTTTCTAAAAAAGAATAGTTTACTCCCTTATCCACGTCTACAAAGCCCGGCATGCCTATTCCAATACCAATTATTTTACTCTTCTCAATGGCCGCCCCGCCCATAAAGTCTTCCAGGCACTCTACCAATTTCACGAGTTCGTTCGAGTGTTCATAAAGGTTCAAATTGTATTTTTTTACTTCACTAATTGTATAATTCTGTACATCGATGATGCCGATCTTAGTGATCAGTTGATCCATGGCAACGGAAATAACATACATATTTCCCGACACCATTGAGTAAGTCAAAGGTCTTCTACCACCTGTTGATAAAGCATAGCCACTTTCCTTTACGAAGCCCTCTTTTACCAATTCGCTCAGCATTTTCATGGTAAGCGGCAGACTTTTTCCAGTCAACTGGCTCATTTCCTGCGCAGACAATGTCTTTCCGAAACACAATTCTTTTATAATTTTTCTTTTATAATATGAAGTCTTAGTCATCATTTTAAGAATCTTCTGGTAATTTTTATCAAACTTATGGATAATTCTTAAAAAAATTAAGAAGTTTTTGCGAAATTATTTAAATGGGGATATTTATATTCGGCAAATTCTTTTTGAAAGTTGAAAAGCGGAATGTGCTTCGCTATAGATCAAGGTGCATTCGGCGCAGTTTAATTTCTCACTACTTATCAAATCCTTTTTGGTGATTGTACGTGCCAGGCATTGGCGGGGTATACATGTTTTGGTTCTAAAATATACAGCTTTCTTTCTTGTAATTTCTTACCTTCTCCGATCCTCGACTTAAGCACCAGGTATTTGAATAATAAACTCACTTCCTTCACCCTCCTTCGTCTCCACTTTTATTTCCCCTCCATGCGCTTTAATAATATCATAGCTCAAACTCAATCCCAATCCTGTTCCTTGTCCTGTGGGCTTTGTGGTAAAGAATGGCTGAAAGATTTTATCAACGATGTTTTGTGGAATACCATTACCGTTGTCCTTCACCGTTAGTATTACCTTATTACCCGTCTTTTTTGAACCTAAGAAAACGGTAGGCTGATAAACTTCTTTCGTTATTTTTTGCCTTTCATTCACGGCGTAAAAAGCGTTGTTTATGAGGTTGAGTAACACTCTTCCAATATCCTGCGGAACAATGTTTATTTTACCAATTGAGTTATCAAAATCAGTTTTAAAATCTGAATTAAAAGATTTGTCTTTTGCCCGAAGGCCATGATAACTTAACCGTAAATATTCATCACACAAAGCATTGATGTCCGTTGGTTCTTTTACCCCTTCACTTTTTCTCGAATGTTGCAGCATTCCTTTTACAATGGCATCTGCACGTTTGCCATGATGATTTATTTTTTCTTCATTGCCTATTACATTATTTATAATATCATCTTCTACTTGTTCATCTCTTTCTGCTTTAGGCTTTTGGCGTTCAATCTTTAGCTCTTCCAGCATTTCTTTATTTAACTCAGAAAAATTATTTACAAAATTTAAAGGGTTTTGTATCTCATGAGCAATGCCCGCAGTGAGCTCACCCAGGCTTGCCATTTTTTCTGATTGGATAAGCTGGGCCTGCGTCGATTTAAGTTCTGATAAAGTGCTTTCTATCTTTTGTTTTTGCTGCGTTAATAATGTATTCGCTTTTTGTTTATTGCGATAACCTTTAAGTGCAACCACCGCCAGGATAAACACAAGCAATAATCCAATGATTAATGCCAGTTGCTTTGTTTTAGCAAGGTCATCCTCCCTTTTCTTTTCAGCTGCCA
>JBDTKB010000201.1:0-2956 GCA_039935555.1 Ginsengibacter sp.
ATTCCTGTTGCACGCCTTAGAAAAGAATTATAATGCAAGAAAATATTATTTCTATTACTGATAAATCTTCGAGTGGCAATGAAAGAGATTATTCTTTGGCCCTGAAAATTCCGGCTCAAATATTTTCATTCGTTTTTCATCCATTGTTTATCCCTGTAATTGCTACATGGTATTTAGCGTTTATCCACCAGGGTTACTTTACAGGAATATCTTCCTCAGAGAAATGGATGATCATAATCCGCGTTGCTTACAGCACTATATTTTTCCCGGCACTAACGGTAGTATTATTGAAAGCATTAAAATTTATAAACAGCATCTTCTTAAAAACCCAAAGAGAAAGAATCATTCCTTTTGTGGCGGCCAATATATTTTACTTTTGGATGTATCTTGTTTTCAGGAGCCAGCCGCAAGTACCGACGGTACTCACGGCATTTATTTTTGGAGTATTCCTTTCTTCATCTGTCGGCCTGTTTGCTAACAGCTATTACAAAATAAGTATGCATGGTTTAGGCGTGGGCACTCTATCAGGATTGTTACTTTTGATAATATTTAGCGGCTCGCCTTATAGCATTTTTCTTTCGGCAATGGTTACATTTTTAATTACCGGACTTGTATCCACTTCGAGGATGATTGTCAGTGATCACAAGCCTTTTGATATTTACAGCGGCATTATTTTTGGCATTATTTGCCAGGTCATCGCGGCAGCATTCATCGGCTTCTCAGACTAGAAAATTTGATCTCTAATTTCTAGTTAGAAAATTTTCTTTCTACCTTATTTTTTATTGAAGGCACTGTTTTAATGTATGCATAAACTGCTTTTAACTCGGCATCGCTCAAATTAAAATAGGGTTGCATCGGATAACGCAATGAAGGTTGTTTATTCGGAACCATTCCGGATCTTACAGCGTTTATAAAATCCTCTTCGCTCCAAGCTCCGATGCCCGTTTCTTTATCCTGGCTAATGTTTAAAGTATATATTGGGGTACCGTTTAATTGGAACATTTTATTTCCGCCCCCAAAAAAACCCGCAGATTTTTCGGGTACTCCATAATTGTTAGATGAAAAGTCTTTTGAATGACAGGAATAGCATTCGTATTGGTACAAAGAGATATATTTCCCCCACGCCAACTGGTTGGTTGTATCCGGAAGTGGTATCGATTCTTTCGGATAATCAAATGGCCCAAATGCTTTTATGGTTACTAAAAACTTAGTGAGAAAAGATTGCTCTGATTTTGGAGCGGGTGTCGGGTTCGCCTTTACATATTTATCATCAGATCTTAAATAAGCAATTATCGAATACAGGTCCTCATCTGCAATATGAACAAGCTTCGGCATGTATGGCGGCACATATTCGCCATCAGGCTTAATGCCGGTTCTTATAAAATATAATAGCTGGCCATCAGTTAATTTACCTATTCCTGCAACTGAATCGTTGGTAATATTAGCGGAATGAATTTTGCCGAATTGCGGCGCTTCGGTTAATAACCTTCCGGTAAATTCTTCGGTGGCACCATTGTAGTGGCAACTGAAACATAACATTGAAGCCATCTTTCGGCCTTTCGCAATTCTTTCCGGCGAGGATGTTATGTGAACATCTATTTGCTCAACTTTGTAAATTGGCATTTCACGATAATTTACAAACAAGACAAATAATCCAGCAACTATTACAAGCAGAACAACTATTATCAGCAATACTTTAAAAACTTTTCTCATATAAAAATTATATAGAAAACTAAAGTATAACAGTTCAAATTGAAATACAAGGCTCTGCAAACAAAATTTGCTAATTTTTTAGCTTACATACATGGAGGCTATTTTGTTGAATAATCAAATTCAAACAAGTTTCCGGGCTCACCTTTTTTTCCTTCTGAGCTGATATAAAGTTTTCCGTCGGGCGAAAAACATATGCCTTCAGGCTGTGGCATCAGGTCTTTATCAATAAATTGAAAAGATTTGATTGTACCATCATGGGAATAAACAGCCATGCCTTTATTATCGCGTGTTGTAAGCAAATAAATGTCATGAGTAATGGGATGAATTGCAATTGCAGAAGGATTAAAAGATAACTTTTGATCGATTACTTTTTCAAAATCTTTTTTCTGAATGAGCATGAAAGGCTGATCGCTTAATTTTTCAGTAGCCATGTCAAAAGAATAAACTGCCTTGGTAGATTTTTTTTCATCAGCAACCCCAGGATCGTCTTTACAGGCAATCAATAATTGTTTTGTAACTGGATCATAACACAAGCCTTCCGTATTATTTTCTTTCTTCAAAGGCGTCTTAATTTCCTCAACCTGCGGTGTGCCATCCCAATTGGTTATTTTAAATAAAACACCATGACTCCATAACGCATAAACTATATTGTTTACATAGGTGACATCTTCAATATCAAATTTTTCTTTTTCAGTGGAGGCAAACGGAATGGTCTTTTCCAGCGTTGCGTTTTTATCATCGATCTTTACATAATATAAATTAGGATTAAGGTCCTCTATGAGGATTAAATGATCTTTATCAACCCACGTGTTTCCTGAAACTTCCACTAATTGCGAAGGAAGCCGCCATGTATGATTTGGAGTTTTCATATCATAACTGTAGGCCGATGAGGTTGTGTTAGACTGTGAAGAATCAGCAGCTTTTTTTTGCGGGCTGTCAACAATTACCGGCGTAAATTTTTGATTTGTGTTATTGTTCGCGTTGCAGGAAAAAAGTAAGCCTATAAAGCAAATAGATGTTAACAGGTGATGGTTCATAATTATATTTTTATTCTGAGAGAAGTCAAACTTTACAAATAATGTTTGTAATAGTACACAAAGCTTCAAATAATATTATCAATCCCGTGTAATATTTTGAATTTTTTATTTATTAATGTTAGCGGGCTATTAAATAAAACTTGTGGCTTTTCTTATACATAAATCATTCAAGATTGTTTTAAAGCTGTAAAAGTTTGCTTTAAATA
>JBDTKB010000202.1:0-4136 GCA_039935555.1 Ginsengibacter sp.
AATTTGTAAATTCAGCGCCTTGTAACCGATAGGAACAACAATATTACTACTTCTTGTTTCGCCATTAATATCAGTTACATCTGCTTCTACCTTATAATCAAAAACCGGCCCGGTTGTTTTATCAATAGAAAGATCAGGAATCGCTGAAAATTTTATAATGAACTTTCCATCAGTTCCTGTATTTATTTCACCATTGGTAATTTCTACAGGGTTTTGCCTTGGAAGAATTTTCCCCCAAAAAATCCACGGATATAAAAATCTTGCCTGCCTGGTTATGTGGTAGCTAACTTTTGCACCATCTATATTATTTCCTGCGTAAGCTTTGGCAAAACCCGTTATACTAACCGTGTCGCCTAAACGATAACTTCCCTGTAACTTTTCAAAGTCTGCATAGAACTTTGGGCGTTTGTATTCTTCAACTGAAAATGATGACGATGAATTATAGTAGTTGTCAACAGCAATTTCAAATGTTCCATTTAGCTTGTTTTCCGGTAAACGAAATTTACCATTAAAAGATCCGTATTCATTTAATGAAACATTGATGGAATCTACCCGTTGCCCGTTTGCATCATTAAGAAATACTGTAATTGAATCTTTCGATTGCAGTAAAACGGTCTTTTTAGTTTTCCAGTTCTTTGTAATACCAATTCCTTTGAAATAAATTAGTTGCCCGGGCCGATAGATACTTCTGTCAGTAAAAAGAAAAACTTTTGCATTGTCTTCATCATACTTTTTTTGATCATCATATTTATTATCAACGTCGTTATTGTTATAGTTATATGCATATTGAAGACCATCTAAAAATAGCCGGTCATTCTTATAAGAAATATCAAAACGTACATTCCTGTTTTCATTTTTTTTGAGCGCAGATAATTTAAAATACCCGTTTTTATCTGCGCTTATGGTTTCCTGTTTTTGTAATTGATAGGTTTGATTATTGTAATTGTATTGTTGATTGAAAACCTGCACATTTGCACCAGCCAAAGGTTGTCCACTTGTTCTATCCAACGCAAAATATTGCTGGCCGCTGTTGATAAAACTAATGTTTGAAACAAAAAAATATGCAGCTGCGAGTAGATTTTTATTAAGATTAAAATCAGGAGCTTCGCTTCCTAACAATACATATTCACCAACCGGCAAAGCATCAACTTTTACTTCAACCGAATGTGAAAGATAATCTCTTGTATTTGGCAACTCTTGTTTCCAGGTTCTTATGTTTTGTTGATTTACCAATCGCTGAAAAATTTGATCATTTGGTATATTGCCTCTCGCCTGGTTTTTTAATTGTTCAGTTAATGGTATAATTCTAAAATATATACTTTTAAAATTCTTATAAGTTACCAAAGTGCGAAAAGGAACATTCGGCACGTTTACTTTTTCGGTAGTGAGATTTATTTCAACATGGAGAATTTGAGTTAGCAAATTTTTTGCATTAATTCCACCTTCACTTTCCGGGTATTTATTTACGATTGCATCCAAAATCTCTTTGGCATCGTTTACCGAATAAGAATTTATTTTAGATGGATTGTCTGAAGATTGGATGGCGAAATTGTAAATAGTTTGAGCCCTCAAAAAAGCGGCTTGCGTTGATGCGGGATTGTCTTTATATTTTTCGCTTATATTTTTTAACGCGGCAATGTAAAGCGTGTCCTTATCAGTCATAACACCATATTGATTTGCGAAATCTATACGCTCAATATCAGCGTCTATCAAAGCATCTGGCTTTGTATCGCTCAAATGAAAAGCTAAAAGTTCCTGGAAAATTAATAGTGCTTTTTGATGCAATGAACTGGAATCTCTCGTAGTGAATTTATGATGAATAAAAACGTCCGCCGGTGCAAAAACTTCCGGGTCCTTTATTTGAAAATAATAAGACGGCCTGGTAATATCACGCTCATCACTTTTAAAATAATCTAATGCCCGATGAGCTAAAAGATCGTATAAAGTTGGACGTAAATATCGTGCGTTGCCATTTATAATAATAGCGTCAAACGACTCCAGCTTTTGTTTTTGTAAAATATCTTTATCCTTAGTGGAGGCTAAATATAAATCAGTGATTTTAGCATGTAAATCATCTGCAGTCCATGTTGCAATATCTTTTTTATTAAAGCTTTGAGTATTGGTTCTGTTATAAATTTTGTAACGGTTTTGTTGAAAATAATTCCAATACATTTGCGCTGCGATACTTTCCATTATTGATCTTGCTGGTTCCTTAGCCTTATTTATTTCCATTTCAATACTGTCGATACTTTTTACATCAGAATCTTCTTCAATATTTTGTTGAAGCTTAAATTTATATAAAAGTGCTTTTATTATTTGAGGATCATTTTTTTGCCTTTTTGAAATAGCGTAGATTTTATCAACGGCGTTAACTGCAGACTTTGTTAATCCTTTAAGTACCAGCGCATCAACTTGGCTCCATTGCTCTTTGTAATCACTCGTTGCTTTTTGGCCATATACGGTAGAGGCGCTATAAAAGAAAAGCAGCATTAGAATGAAACTTGTCAATAAATAGTTACTTACACGCATTTTAATGATTTTGATTAAAGATAAAAAACTAAAGGAAGGGGTTGTATGGGTTACAAATCATTCATACAATGAGATGCAAATAATTTTAAAATACACAAAATCAAGGAGCAAAAAATTATTTCAACTCCATTTAAACCTCGTGATTTTTTAGCGGTCTGAAAGGAAGAAAATATTAAACATAATATAAACCAGGGTATATATAAGCGCAACTTTTTATCAAACATCTTTAGGGTCATCATCATAAATAAGCCGCTTCCAATTGGGTTGGAGCGGTTTTTATTTCAGGTTATGGTAAACCTTTTGTACATCTTCATCCTGTTCAAGGTGATCAACCAGTTTTAAAACATCATTCGCCTGCTCTTCAGAGAGTTCAACCGTTGTAGTAGGAATGCGTGTAAGCTCCGCCGTTATAAGCTCAATTCCTTTCTCTTCAAGCGCCTTACTCATATTCCCAAATTCCTTATAAGGCGTACGAATAATTATATTCCCTTCGTTGTCTTCTCCAATTTCTTCCAGGCCAAAATCAATGAGTTCAAATTCCAGTGCTTCAGTATCAAGATTATTATTTTTTATTTTAAATTCTCCCATGTGATTGAACATAAAAGAAACACTTCCGCTGGTTCCGAGTGAGCCATGATTTTTATTAAAATGCATGCGTACATTGGCAACGGTTCTTGTTGGATTATCGGTAGCTGTTTCCACCAATACGGCAATTCCATGTGGCGCATAACCCTCATACACTTCTTCATGGTAATCCGTTTTATCTTTGCCCATTGCACGCTTAATGGCAGCTTCCACCCGGTCCTTCGGCATGTTTACGGCCTTTGCGTTGATGATGCAACGTCTTAATGAAGAATTATTATCAGGATCGGGGCCGCCCTGTTTTACGGCGATGTCTATTTCTTTGCCGATGCGTGTAAATTGTTTTGCCATCTTATCCCACCTGGCAAACATCGTAGATTTTCTTACTTCAAATATTCTTCCCATAGCTTAAATTCTTTCTCGTTCCGGCAAATCTAAAACTAAAATCTAAAACTGAAAATCTAAATAAAAGTAATCGAATGATTAACTACTTTTTTATTTTCTGAATGCCCATGAATTTAATTTGGGGCTGTCAGCTAAGTTTCTTTATTGAGCCATAGATCGGGCTGTACGCTTATAGTCCTCGCTTCGCTGCGGGCTATCGCTTCCATCCCGCAGCCTTTCAACAACTGTTCTTTTTTGAGCTGGTAAAAAATTCGGGAAGGAGAATAAATCGGAAGCATTAGTACGAATAACTTAAGTGAAATTTTTTACTTAAACCTTTTTACTTGAAAGCGAATTAATATTGAAACTCCGATGTCTTAATGCTGAAATCTTAAATGAACGAAATGAGTGAAATTCCTTACTCAATTCTTTCCCGGAAACCAGAATATTATGAATTTAATCTTATCCAAATAACAAAGAATATTTCTTTATACATGATCACTTATTTTTGCGGGCATGTCGAAAACGTTTACTTATTCAGTACTTAGCTCTTTTGCCCAACAAATATTTTTAAAGATAGGATGTAGCCAAAAGGATGCTGAACTCGCAACCAAATCGCTGCTTATTGCTGATTTGCGTGG
>JBDTKB010000203.1:0-7219 GCA_039935555.1 Ginsengibacter sp.
ACTTATGCAAGAAGTTAACATTTTTTGGTTTCGTCGCGATCTTCGGCTACATGATAATGCCGGTTTGTATCACGCTTTGAAAAGTAATTTTCCGGTGCTACCAATTTTTATTTTTGATAAAAATATCCTGGATAAACTTGAAGAAAAAAAAGATCGTCGCGTTGAATTTATTCGTGATGCAGTAGTTTCAATGCAGGAAAATTTGATAAAAATTGGGTCTTCACTGGGAGTTTTCTATAGCACTCCGGAACAAATTTTTGGTAAAATTATAAATGATTATAAAGTAAGGGAAGTTTATACAAATCAAGATTATGAACCTTACGCAATTACTCGCGACAACATAATTAAAGATTTACTTGCAGAAAAAAACATTGCATTTAAATCATACAAAGACCAGGTTATTTTCGAAAAGGACGAGGTATTAAAAGATGACGGAAAGCCTTATACTGTTTACTCGCCCTACAGCAGAAAGTGGAAAAGTGTTTTCAGGGATTTTTATGATAAATCTTATCCAACAAAAAAGTATCACGATAATTTTTTCAAGCAAAAAAATAAACACATTCCTTCGCTGGAAGAAATGGGTTTCCAGAAAACTGATAAAAAATTTCCTTCAAAAAATCCGGATGATGAATTGATAAAACATTATAGCAAGACAAGGGATTTCCCCGCGATTGATGGCACGTCAAGGTTGGGTATTCACTTGCGGTTCGGTACCGCTAGTATCCGCGAGGTAGTAAAAAAAGCAAAAGAACTTAACAGTACTTTTTTGAATGAATTAATATGGCGGGAGTTTTATATGTCTATATTATGGCACTTTCCTCAAGTGGGCCACCACAAAGCATTTAAGCCTGAATATGATAATATTGAATGGAGAAATAATGAAGAAGAATTTAGAAAATGGTGCGAAGGGCAAACCGGTTATCCGATAGTAGATGCCGGGATGCGGCAACTAAATGAAACGGGTTATATGCACAATCGTGTGAGAATGATTACTGGTAGTTTTTTATGTAAAGATTTGCTGATTGACTGGCGTTGGGGTGAGGCTTACTTTGCCGAAAAATTACTTGATTTTGATCTCGCGGCTAATAATGGAGGCTGGCAATGGGTTTCCGGTAGCGGCTGTGATGCTGCACCTTATTTTAGAATATTTAATCCTGAATTGCAAACAAAGAAATTTGATAAGGATTTAAAATACATAACTAAATGGGTGCCGGAATTCCAGGAATTTAATTATCCGAAACCGATAGTCGATCATGCTGCAGCAAGAGAAAGATGTATTGAAGTTTATAAAGCTGCGTTGTCAAAAACCTGAATCAATTTTAGGCTCCTGCAAATATTTCTTTTTCATTTAAATTGTCTTTCATTTTGCCGTTAGCTAATTCATAAACCGAGAGAACTTTTTGAATCGCGTCTTTCCCAGCTCTGCCAAGATCAATAGAATATTCATTGACATACAGGTCTATATGTTTTTTCATTATTTCAGGTTCCATTTCCTGCGAATGCATTTTTACATATTCGGTAATTAATGGATAATGTTTAAATGAATATTCGATACTTTTTTTTATAAGTGCATCTACTTGCATAAGAATTTCCTGGTCAATTGATCGCTTCCCAACGATACCTCCTAGCGGTATGGGGTAACCTGTTTTCTCTTCCCAAAAGTTTCCAAGATCAACGATTTTGTGCAAGCCTCTTTGAAAATAAGTAAACCTGTTTTCATGTATAATTACGCCAAGTGCTTTGTCCCCGGATTGAAGAACAAAATTTTCAATCTCATCATATCTTTTAAAGACCTTATTCCTGGCAGCCGGAAATGCCTGGGTAAACAACATATGCGCCGTTGTATTTTCGCCGGGGATTGCAATGATGCAATCATCTACTTCGGTAAAAGTTGTTGGCTTATTCGAAATTAAAAGCGGCCCAACACCTGTTCCCAGTGCGCTTCCGCTATTCAATACTCTATAATTTTTTAAAATTAGCGGTAATACGCCGTAGCTAATTTTTGTAAAATCAAGGTGATTATCTAGAGCGAGCTCATTTAACGTTTCTACATCTTCCAGCCTTACATCAAACTTTAATCCATTACTATCAATCTTATTATTCACCAATGCGTCAAAAATAAAAGTATCATTTGGGCACGGAGAAAACCCGAGTGTATAAACCATATCTAAATAAAATTATTAAGTATTTTTTTCAATTCTATCGAAAGATTTTCAATGGCATCTTTCATTTGCCAATTTTCTTTATCCCTGTCGCCCACCACATTTGAAATGCTGCGTAATTGTAAGAAGTTTACTTTTTGGTGCAGGCATACAAAATGAAATGCGGCGCCTTCCATACTTTCAATATCCGGTCGGAATTTTTCTACTATTCTCTTGATTAGCTTTTTATCATCTGTTATTTTATTAACCGTAATACTTTCTACAGTTGGAAGAGTTTGATGTAATAAATATTTATTTTCATTCAACAACCAGCCATTGCGAAAAGGAAAATCATTCGCCTGAGCGAACCCGGCTTCAAACAATGTCTTAAAATTTTCTTTCTCTTCCATACCTACATCTCCAAACGTATCTTGCTTCACCATTACTACACTTCCTTTCAGTATTTGTTCATTAAAAGATCCGGCAATTCCAGCCTGTATCACGAGATCGTAATTTTTCTTTGCCAACTTTTTTGTGAGATGATATATCGTGTTTGGAATTCCAATGCCGGTAATAAGTACATCCACTTTTTCATTTCCCGCCAAGAAGGGTTTTAACTCAAATTCTGTTGCAGACACCAGCAATAAATTCATTTTGCAAATTTCGTACTTAAGAATCACATTTTAAGTTTATGTATACCTTTGCAAAAATATATGGAACTGGTATGGTGTATTTAACGAGAATAGAGCATTTTAACGCAGCTCATAAATTATATAATCCTAAATGGGATAAAGAAAAGAACGAGGTAGTTTTTGGAAAATGTGCCAACGAAAATTGGCATGGACATAATTACGAATTATACGTAACGATAAAGGGGAAAATAGTTGAAGAAACAGGTTTTTTATTTGATGTGAAAATTTTAAGCGTGCTGATAAAACAATTTGTTTTGGATAAATTGGATCATAAGAATCTGAATGTGGACGTTGATTTTTTAAAAGGGCAAATGTGCTCTACGGAAAATTTGGTAATCGCCATTTGGAAACAATTGAAGCCACACCTTCCTTCACAAGTTGAATTGCATTCATTAAAGCTTTACGAAACGCCGCGCATTTATGTTGAGTATTTTGGAGAATAATTCATAGTAATAATTTATTTGAACAATGGATAAGAAAGTTTCAGTTTACAGAAAAGAACATTTTAATGCCGCCCATCGGTTGCATAATTCTTCGTGGGATGAAGCAAAGAACGACGCCATTTTTGGGAAATGCAACAATCCATCTTATCATGGTCACAATTATGAAATGGAAGTGAAAATTTCCGGAATTCCTGCCGAGGACACGGGTTTTGTGATTGATATGAAATTGTTGAGCAACATTATCAACGAGTATGTTATTGAAAAGTTTGATCATAAAAATCTGAACCTTGACGTGAAAGAATTTGCAGAAGTAAATCCAACCGCTGAAAATATTGTCATTTTAATTTATGACCTTCTGAGAGAAAAAATTGATAAAAAATTTGACTTACAAATACGCCTGTACGAAACGCCCAGGAATTTTGCAGAATACCCTGCTTCATAACTAAATCAAAAAAAATATTTAATGGCTTATAGAAAAATTGAAGAATATGATCTCGATGTTACCGAAGGTTTGGTAAAAAATTATCGGGATGCTATTAAATTGATAGGTGAAGATCCTGATCGTGAAGGGTTAATAAAAACTCCCGAAAGACTTGCCAAAGCAATGCAATATGCCACACAAGGATATGGGCTTGATGCAAAAGCGATTTTGAATTCAGCTAAATTTCATGAGGACATTAGTGAAATGATCATTGTTAAGGATATTGAATTGTATAGCATGTGCGAGCATCATATGCTGCCATTTTTTGGTAAGGCTCACATCGCCTACATTCCTAATGGCTGGATAACTGGCTTAAGTAAAATTGCAAGAGTTGTAGATGTTTATGCCCGTAGATTGCAGGTGCAGGAGCGGCTAACTACGCAAATTTTGGATGCAATTAGAGACACGCTAAATCCACTTGGTGTAGCCGTTGTTATAGAGGCTGAACATTTATGTATGATGATGAGGGGCGTTCAGAAACAAAATTCTGTCACAACCACCTCAGCATTTTTTGGTGAGTTTGAAAAGCAGCCAACGCGAAATGAATTTATTAGTCTTATTAAAGCAGATCTTATTAAAAGAAGGTAATTAAAAAGTATTCAATGAAACATGCATTTGTATTTCCCGGACAAGGATCGCAATTTATTGGAATGGGAAAAAATTTATATGATGAGGATGAGCAGGCGAAAATTTTATTTGACCTGGCCGATGAGATTCTTGGTTTTCCTATTTCTGATGTAATGTTTTTTGGAACTGCGGAAGAATTAAAACAAACCAATGTAACACAACCGGCCGTATTTCTACATTCGGTAGTAGCTTTTAAAACTCTTGCTATGGAACAACCCGCAATGGTTGCAGGGCATTCACTTGGTGAATTTTCCGCCCTGGTAGCTAATGGATGTTTACGTTTTGAAGATGCATTACAACTGGTTTCGATAAGAGCAAAAGCGATGCAGAAAGCCTGTGAAATAAATCCTTCTACCATGGCTGCAGTATTGGGGCTAAGTGATGAAGAAGTAGAAGAAATATGTGCTTCAATAATAAACGAAATTGTTGTGCCTGCTAATTATAACTGCCCCGGTCAAATTGTAATTTCGGGCTCCATAAAAGGAATCGATGAGGCATGTATTTTATTAAAAGAGGCAGGTGCGAAACGTACCATTATTCTTCCGGTTGGCGGAGCGTTTCACTCGCCATTGATGCAGCCGGCAAAAGAAGAACTGTCGGAAGCGATAGAGAAAATGGTTTTTAATACACCACTATGTCCCATTTATCAAAATGTAGTAGCAAAAGCAGTCACTAATTCCAATGAAATTAAAGCGAATTTAATTGCGCAGCTAACCGCTCCCGTTAGGTGGACACAAAGTATTATCCAAATGATCGCAGATGGTGCCACTCGCTTTACAGAAGCGGGACCAGGAAGAGTTTTGCAGGGATTAATACAGAAAATTAATAAAGATGTGGCAGTGGCTGGGATAGGATAATTTTTCCGCGGCGTCTAATTCAATGGGAGTAAATCCACAATAATTCTTTATTTTCAGGATTATTAAAGTTTACCAAACATGCCCAACCAATTATTTCGTAAAAAGGCGATATCTGCTATTTTAGCGGATGCCAGTGAAGGCCTTTCAGATGCTACTCATTCGGCTTCGGGACTAAATAAAGTTTTAAAAGTAAGGGATCTTACTGCTATGGGCATTGCGGCAATTGTGGGAGCAGGAATATTTTCAACCATTGGAAATGCTTCATTTCATGGCGGTCCGGGTGTTGCCCTTTTGTTTGTTCTCACTGCTATTTGTTGCGGCTTCTCGGCGTTATGTTATGCGGAATTTGCGTCCAGAATTCCCGTTAGTGGTAGTGCTTATACTTATGCTTACGCTGCTTTTGGTGAGTTGATTGCCTGGATTATTGGCTGGGATCTTTTAATGGAATATGCCATCGGTAATATTGCTGTAGCTATATCATGGAGCCAATATTTTGTGAACCTGATGGAGGGATTGCACATTCACATTCCTACTTTTTTAACTACTGATTACCTGAGTGCATCACGGGCTTTTAAGGACGCGAGCCTTGAAATGGCAAAGGGGACTTCAATAAATGATCTTTCGGAAAACGTAAGGCATGGTTACAATGCCTGGCTGAATGCTCCTCACATCGGAAACTTAAAATTGATAGCAGATATACCTGCGCTTGGAATTGTATTCTTAATTACATGGCTCGTTTACACCGGAATAAAAGAAACAAGGCGCGCTACTAACTTAATGGTTGGGTTAAAAATCATCATCATTATTGCAGTAATTGCCATTGGATTTTTTTATGTAGCGCCGGCAAACTGGAGTCCCTTTTTACCCAATGGTTTTAGTGGAATGATGAAGGGCGTATCGGCTGTGTTCTTTGCCTATATTGGTTTCGATGCAATCTCTACTACCGCCGAAGAATGTGAAAACCCGCAAAGGGATTTACCTAAAGGAATGATCTATTCACTTATCATTTGTACTATTCTGTATATTTTAGTTGCCATTGTTTTAACAGGCATGGTTTCTTATAAACAATTGCAGGTTGGCGATCCGCTAGCATATGTTTTTCAACAGGTAGGACTGAATAAAATAAGTTATGTAATATCATTTAGTGCTGTAATTGCTACAGCAAGTGTATTATTGGTTTTTCAAATGGGCCAACCCAGGATATGGATGAGCATGAGCCGTGATGGCCTGCTGCCAAAGGCTTTCAGCCGCATACATCCCAAATATAAAACGCCTTCGTTTTCAACCGTCGTTACCGGATTTGTTGTTGCAGTACCTGCGTTATTTTTAAACCTTACAGAGGTTACAGATCTCACAAGTATAGGAACTTTGTTTGCGTTTGTGCTTGTTTGTGGTGGAGTGCTTTTACTGCCCGAAAGAGAAGCTGGGGAGGCAAAACCAAAATTTAAAATTCCCTACATCAGTTCTCAATTTATAGTGCCCGTTCTTTTTATCGTCGGGGTAGTTATTTTCTGGAAAAACTTTATTGGCTTATTCGATTTTAGCTTGGGCTGGGAAGTTTTTCGTGATAAACTTCCTTTCTTCCTTTTTGTGATTTTAGCAACTGCATTGGCAATTGTATCCTTCATAAAAAAATTGTCACTCATTCCAACACTTGGGCTTGCAAGTTGCTTTTATTTAATGACAGAATTAGGCTACACCAATTGGATGCGTTTTCTCATTTGGCTGGTAATTGGGTTGGTTATTTTTTTTCTATACAGCAGGCATCATAGTAAATTAAATGAAAAGCAAATTATTTAAAGATAAAATGAGCGCGGTGGTCTTTTCCTGATTCAAATTCTATACCTCAGGCCTGAATCTTATCTTTGTAAAATGAAATACCAGTTGGGAGATAAGGTGTTGCTGTTGCATTCCAATGAAGAAGGAGAAGTGGTTGATATCATCAATGATAAAATGGTTTTGATTGATGTTGAGGGCG
>JBDTKB010000204.1:0-25390 GCA_039935555.1 Ginsengibacter sp.
CTTTACCATATAAAATTTATAACACTTCAAAAAGAAAAAAAATGAAAACGAAAACTTTCTTCAAGTCAATTCTTGCTGCTGTATTAATTATGGCTTTTATTTCCTGTAAAAAAAGCGATACAACAAAACCGGCAGGTACTTTGAATGGAACATGGACTACTAATAATTGGAGCGGAGTAAATGGAAATGTTTGTACCTGGGCTGTTAGTACAGATGCTACTACCGGTACGATAACACAATTGGGTAGTCAAACGGCTAATTTCTCTGTAGGGGACCAACTATATTCCAGTATCGGGGCTTCAAGCACAGACACCTATAATGCTACGGGGAAATACACTTACGGGGTTAATAACGCCCAATCAGCCACAAGGCCTTGCACACTTACTTTATCCAATAATAACATGACGTTGACTGCAAATTATCCTCCTATCACCACAGGAGTTAATACAGGTTTCGGAACGATTATATATGTATTTCAAAAGCAATAATCTCTGCAAATTAAATTAATTTAATGGTGTAAGTCATTCAAAACATTTTATAAAAAATCACCCATAAGTAGTATTGCTGCTCACCATGAGAAGTGAGAATTTTATTCTGTGAATTTTACAACAATTTTATGCAAAACATTTTTTACAAAAAACTATCGTCCCTACTAGCATTGGTATTACTGGTAAGTTTTACTTCCGTACAGGCACAGGTTATGGAAACAGAACCTAATAACACTCCTGGAACTGCAAACATAATCCCTCTCAATGGAAGTGCCAGCGGCGCTATCAGCCCTGTGGGAGATGTAGACTGGTATCAGCTAACCACTACCGGTGATGGACAATTAAATATAACATTAAACAACACTGGTAATCAGGACCTTAAAGATATTACCTTATATGATAATGATGGAGTCACTTCATTAAAAGGCGTTTCAGTTGGCAATGGTATTGGCGGCTTTATTTACAATGGCGTTGCTGCAGGAACCTTTTACATAAAGGTAATAGGGCATTCAGGTAACGAAACAGGCGCTTACACCCTATCCGACCTGTTGCTTGTTCCGGCGCGGGCAAATGATCAGGAACCCAATAACACCATTGCTCAGGCTGACAGATTAAATCTTAATGATAGCACCCAGGGCCATCTTGGTTATTACTACAATAATCACAGGGATACTACAGACTGGTACAAGGTAACTACCAATGCCGACGGGCAACTGAATATTATATTGGACAATACAGGCAATGGCGATCTTAAAACGGTAAGGTTGTTTGATACAACGGGAACGCCTTTATTAAATTCGCAAAATGTAGGAAATGGCATTGGCGGTTTGAATACCAACGGACTGGCGGCAGGTACTTACTATATTCAAATAATTGGGACTGATCCTAACGATTTTGGCGCTTACCTGCTTTCGGATACTCTAATAACTCTGGCGCGGGCAAAAGATCAGGAACCCAATAACACTATTCTTCAGGCTGACAGATTAAATCTTAATGATAGCACGCAGGGCCATCTTGGTTATTATTACAATAATCACCGGGATACGACAGACTGGTACAAAGTAACCACCAATGCTGATGGGCAACTGAATATTATATTGGACAATACAGGAAACAACGATCAAAAAACAGTAAACGTATTTGATACCACGGGAAATCCTTTATTAAATTCTCAAAATGTGGGAAATGGCATCGGAGGTTTGAATACCACCGGACTGGCGGCAGGCACTTATTATATTCAAATAATTGGTACAAATTCTAATGATTTTGGAGCTTACCTGCTTTCGGATACTTTGATAACTACGGCACGTCCAAATGACAAAGAACCTAATAATACTTTTAGTGTGGCAACCCCATTAGCTATAAACGATACAACAGACGGGCACTATGGTTACTATTATGCCGGTAAGCGGGATACAGCCGACTGGTATAAAATTAATATTACTTCAAGGGGAAGGCTCCAGCTTGTTTTAGATAATACAGGCAATGCAGGTCTTGAAACTTTAAATTTATACGACGCCTCAGGTACCACGTTAGTAAAGGGCACTAATGTAGGCAACGGCGTTGGGGGTTTTGAAAGCGACACTCTTTCTCCCGGCATTTATTATATACAAATAATAAGTGGTGCGGGCGGAAATTACAACACCTTTGGCCCTTACCAGCTCAGCGATAGCTTATTTACTGCCCTTCCGGTAACATTAGTAAATTTTAATGGAAAAATTACCGATAATATTGCGCTGCTAAGCTGGAGTACCGAAACTGAAAACAATAACAAAGGTTTCGAAGTACAGAAAAGTTTGGATGGGCACAGTTTTGCTGCTATTGGGTTTGTAAATGGTGCCGGTAATTCATCTGCGGTAAACACCTACAACTATACTGACATTAAAATACTGGGCGGCGATAATTATTACCGTTTGAAACAAATAGATATTGATAGAAATTTCAGCTATTCACCCACCATTCGTCTAAATTATAAGCACTTCGACTGGGCTATACTTGGCAATCCTGTCACAAGCGCAAGCTGGATGCAGCTTCAGCTTACAAAAACAACAAAAGTGGCTATACAGGTATTGTCAGTTAATGGAAAGGTTATCAACATCATCAATAAAGGCACAATTTCCGCAGGCACGTATAGCATTCCATTAAACCTGGGAAATGCGCCTGCCGGAATTTACACAGTAAGGCTATTGACAGACGATGGAACTTTCGCAAAGAAGGTCACTAAGTAAGCAATATTTTTTTAATGAATAGCTGAACAAATATATCTGGTATAACTACACTGAATATTTTAAGCAATATGGAGGTTTCCATTTCGCTTCCATTCAGCAAAGAGTATTTTTAATTTCAAACACTGAAATTGGTGAAAAACTAAAATCTATTTAAAACTAAAAACCCGGCAAAACGTATAACGGTTTTCCAAGTTAATAAATATGTGAGGGGAATTACAGATCAAATCAGGGATTAAGGGAGACGCGGGAGAATACTATAAATTTAGTATTCTCTTTCGCTTTTTTTAAGACTAACGAGTTCCGTTAAACGCTTTACTTGTATCAGGTTCAGGATTTTAAAAACACATTTTTCAATGGCATGGATGCTTACCTCAACCCTTGGAAGGCTGAAAGTAATTAAATTTAGTGGCGCGAAATCGTCCAATATACTTTACCAAAAAAATTACCCATAAGTAGTATTGTTGATGATGTTGGGTAGTGCGAATTTTATTCTTTCAATTTTACAATATCCAATCTAAGCCAGCACATTACTTACCTGCGTTTCACCACGTTTAGCTGAAAGTCACATAATTCATTATAAATTAAACCATAGATTTTTATGAAAAAGATTTTTACATTTCTCTTCCTTATGTTGATTGTAACTATAACTGTAATGTCACAACCTGTCGTTCAATCCCAACAATTATTAGGTGGCACAGGTAATGAAAATTTATATGGCTATAGCAATAAACCCACATCGGACGGAGGTGCCATTTTATGTGGAAACACTAACTCTTCTAACACGGGTACATTCACTGGTTTAACAAATAATGGCGGCCTCGATGGAGTACTAATAAAATTAGATGCCTCCGGCAATACAACCTTGCAAAAAATATATGGTGGTAGCAGTGATGATGAATTGGATGGTATCCGGCAAACTTCCGATGGCGGGTACATTGCTGTAGGTGATGCGTCATCTTCTAATTCAGGCACACTCACCGGTATTACAAATAACGGCGGCAAAGATGGCTGGGTTATGAAACTAAACAGTACCGGAGGTATAGTGTGGCAAAAATTGCTTGGGGGAAGTGGCGATGATTATCTTTTTAGCGCAAGGCAAACCGCTGATGGCGGCTACATAATATCCGGTCAATCTACATCTTCCAATTCCGGTACCCTGGCAGGTATCACAAATAACGGTGGCACTGATGATGGATGGATATTAAAGCTGGATGCTAACGGAAATACTGTATGGCAAAAGCTTTTGGGTGGCAGCAGCTTTGACAGGTTTATTGAAAGTGCACCAACCAACGATGGAGGCTATATTGCAGTAGGTACAGCAACAGGCAGCAGTGGCACGCTTACCGGAGTTACTTCTTATGGCGGTCTTGACGGATGGATAATTAAGTTTGATGCCTCAGGAAATACTGTATGGCAAAAGCTTTATGGCGGGGGATCTGATGACCAATTTGGAAATGTGGAGCAAACTACAGATGGTGGATATATTACAGCCCTCGCTGCTGCGAACGTAAACAGCGTTAACGGCACTTATACTAAAGCAGGCTATGGCCAATATGACGGGTGGGTGGTGAAAACAGATGCACTTGGAAACCTTCAATGGCAACAATTACTGGGCACTTCCAGCCAGGATTTTTTTGATGGTGTCCAATTAACATCTGATGGTGGATATATATTATCAGGGCAAGCGTCTTCAGGTGCGCAAAACCCAGGCAGCTTAACAGGATTAACGTTCAATGGCGGTTACGATGGCTGGATTGTAAAATTGAATGGAGCCGGCGATGTTCAATGGCAGGAATTATTGGGGGGAACCCTGGATGATAATCTCTTCGCTGTGCAGGAAACAAGCGACGGCGGATATTTTGCTTCAGGATATACCAGTTCTTCAAATACGGGAACACTTACTGGCTTAACCAGCAATGGCGGTGCTGATGGATGGACTGTGAAATTGGCGCCTTATGTTGCGCCTAAATTACCTGGTAGTGGCAATGGATTACTATTCGATAATACCAAAAGTCAGTATGTTGACATAGGGTATGGATACGACCCTTCCGGTTCCTTTAGTTTTGAAACATGGATTAAACGAACCTCTCTTGCTGTTACAGATCCTAATGCACAATCTTTCATTGCAGGCGTAAACGATAATGGCTGGGGAGTGGGCATCAACCAGTCCTCACCGGCTAATACAATTTATCTTACAAAAATAGGTGTAAGTGAGGTTACGTCTACTTCAACCATCAGCGATACCAACTGGCATCATGTGGCTGTTACATTTGATGCAGTAGCGAACATGGCAACATTTTATATTGACGGCGTTGCAGATGCGCCGGTTAGCTATAATCCAGGCGGCTTTACTTCAGGAACTCCAAACTACTATAGATTGGGCGGCAGAAATAATGGCACCAACGTAAACTATTTAAATGGCAGGTTGGATGAAATAAGGATTTGGAACGGTGTTGTGTTAACACAAGCAGAAATAAGAGGATGGATGTGCAGAAAAGTTACCCCGACTCATCCTGAATATAATAACCTGTTATCTTACTTCAAATTCGATGAAGGAACGGGCGATACAACATACAGCACTGATGGGCATTTGGGAAGTTTAGCTAATGCGCCAACCTGGCTTACCAGCGGCGCATCCATTGGAGATACTTCAGCTTACGATTATACCAATGCAACAAAAACAGCAACAATAACTGCTACTTCGGGTGAAAGCTTTAAGGTTACTAATACAGCAGGTGCACCGGCAGGGTTGCAAGTTTACAGGGTTGATACTATTCCTAACACAACAAATGGTGCTAACTCCGGAGGTAATAATAAATATTTTGGGGTGTTTCAGATAGGTGGCACCACACCAACCTACACCGCTGTATATAATTATAACGGAAATCCATTAGTGATCCCAAGCAGTGAGAATATGCTTGGCCTGTTTAAAAGGCATGATAATTCAGTTACTTCATGGACAGACTGCGGGGCTGCACTCAATACTACTAATAAAACACTTACCACAACAGGTCAAAGCACAGAATATATTTTAGGAGTCACCTCCGGAACTTTACCGGTGTCCCTTATTAATTTTGCTGCCTATAAGCAAAATGCGACAGTAAAACTGAGTTGGCAATCTCAGAACGAAATAAGCTTTTCAAGATATGATGTCGAAAAAAGTAAAGACGGTATAAGCTTTACTTCTATTGGAACCGTGAACGCATTGCACGGAAGCCTTACCAACACTTATTCTTTAATTGACAATGCACCGGCACACGGTTATAACTTTTACAGGCTAAAACAAATAAATGCAGATGGGCAGTTTACTTATAGTAAAATTATTAAGGTCGATTTTAGCAAACAATTACTGGTAACGATTACACCAAATCCTGCGAGAGATTATCTAAATTTCAATACATCAGATTTAATAAAAGAAATTCGGCTGCTGGGTCTTGACGGTAAGGTTATTAATAAATGGACAAATATATCTGGTATAACAACACTGAATATATCAAATTTAGCTGCCGGAGTTTATATTGTAAAAATGATAACAGCCAATGAAGTGCTGTCGCAAAAAATAATAAAAGAGTAAAAAGAAGTGAAGGGGGGTATTGGATAATTTGAACAAGGAGGCTATCCAACAAGGATAGCTTCCTTGTTAGCAAGGGAAATAGAAAATCCCATATAAAGTCAGAATTTCTATACAGGATTATTTTTTATTGTTTAATAACAGTAGTCCCGACAGGAATCGAACCTGTATCTAAAGTTTAGGAAACTTCTATTCTATCCATTGAACTACGGGACCAATTTCTTATTCGAAATTGAGAAAATGATAATGAAATTTTTTCTCAAACCGAATTAAAAAGGATGGCAAAATTAATGGTTTCATTTTACATATGTTGCACTAAAACTTTCCAGGAAATTTTGCCTTACAAGTAATTCGGTTTTTAATGATTTATTTTCAAATCGTCGTGGAATTATTTCCTCATGAAATGATAATTAACTATCTTAATTGAGCCGAAAAGGCTCTTCCAGCCTTGCTTTCAAAAAAAGGCACAATACTTTCATTAATGAATATCACATTTAAAAAATTAGAATTATGCGACCAATATGGACTGGTGCTATTGGATTTGGCCTGGTAAATATTCCGGTGAAATTATATAGCGCAACAGAGAGCAGCAATTTAAACCTTGATATGCTCGATAAAAAAGATCATTCGCATATCAAGTATTTACGCATAAACGAAAAGACTGGGAAGGAAGTTGATTGGGCCAATATCGTTAAAGGTTATAAAGTTGATAATAATTATGTCGTGTTGGATGATAAAGACTTTGAGGCAGCAAGCGCAAAAAAAACCAAAACGATTGAAATCTCTGATTTCGTAAAAGAAGAGGAAATCAGCAGCCTCTATTATGAGACACCTTATTATCTTGAGCCTGATAAATCTGGTACAAGGCCCTATGAATTATTAAGACAGGCATTGCTAAAAACTAAAAAAGTAGGCGTTGCCAGTTTTGTAATGAGAAGCAAGGAGAGCCTCGCTATTTTGAGGCCTGACAAAGATGTAATTGTTTTAAACAGGATAAGATTTGAAGAAGAGATACGTGATATCTCTGACCTTACGCTTCCAAAAAACACAGATGTGAAACCTGCTGAGCTAAAAATGGCTATTTCACTTATTGACCAGCTTACCGCAAAATTTGATATTTCGAAATATAAAGACACCTACAATGAGGAACTGCTGAAACTTATTAAAGCCAAAGCCGGCGGTAAAAAAATAAAAATAACGGAATTAAAAGTTGTGCATAATAAAACAAAAGATTTGATGGAGCAACTTAAAGCAAGCCTGGAAGTAAAAAGAAAAAAAGCGTCATAATATGGCATTAACTACTTACAATAAAAAGAGAAATTTTAAAGTAACATCTGAGCCCGCCGGCAAAATAAAAAAATCTGCTTCGAAGTTGTCATTTGTGGTTCAAAGACATAAGGCTACCCGCTTGCATTACGATTTCCGATTAGAATTGGATGGCGTTCTTAAAAGTTGGGCGGTGCCAAAAGGACCGTCTCTAAATCCGAAAGATAAGCGGCTTGCAATGATGGTGGAGGATCACCCCTACGATTATAAAGATTTTGCTGGTATTATTCCTGAAGGGAATTATGGCGGCGGCATAGTAGAGATTTGGGATAATGGCACGTATTCAGATATTGAAAATTCCGATAAGGTTACAGCAGAAAAAAAGTTGCGGGCAGGTTTGAAAGATGGCAATTTGAAATTTCAATTATTCGGCAAAAAATTAAAAGGTGAATTTGCGCTTGTAAAATTGAAAGGAAAAGAAGATAATAGTTGGCTATTAATAAAACACAACGACGACTATGCTGTAGATACTGAATATAATAGTGAGCATGAAACGCCTAAAAACTCTCCCATAAATAAATGGATTGTTGAAAATAAAAAGTCACCAGCGAAAAAAAAAAGCTCCCGCTCCCCCAACCCGCAGTAATTGAAGGGAGAAGGTTTACAACGTTTATTAAGCCGATGCTGGCAAAAGAAACGCATAAAGTTTTTGATGATAAAGACTGGCTATTTGAAATAAAATGGGATGGATATCGCGCAATTGCTGAGGTAAACAAGCATAAAATTGCTTTGTATTCCCGCAACGGATTAAATTTTCAACTTACTTATCCTATCATAGTTGAGCAATTGAAAAAATTAAAAGACGAGGTAGTCTTAGACGGAGAAATTATCGTTTTAAATGATGATGGTCAACCGGATTTCCAATTTCTTCAACACTATTCCGGAAACCAGGATCGGCCGATTCAATACCAGGTGTTTGATTTACTTAAGTTAAATGGGCATGACACCACTTCTTTATCTCTGATAGAACGCAAACAACTGTTGCAAAAAATAATTCCACAAGATGAGGTGATCAAATATTCCGATCACATCATTGAAAATGGGAAGTCATTTTTCCAGGTAACGAAAGAAAAAAACCTCGAAGGCATTATGGCGAAGAAAATAAATTCGCAATATTTTCCAGGAAAAAGAACTGCAGACTGGCTCAAAATTAAACACCATGCCACTCTTGAAGCCGTTATCGCCGGCTATACGCAGCCTGCAGGAGCCAGAAAATTTTTCGGAGCGTTAATTCTTGCATCTAAAGAAAAAAACGGTTTTAAATACATTGGGCATACAGGCACGGGCTTCAATTTTAGTTCGTTAAAAGAGATGTATAATTTGTTGCAGCCTCTTATAACAAAGCAATCGCCTTTTAAAGAAAAAATAAAAACAAATTCACCAGTAACATGGGTTGAACCAAAGTTGATTTGTGAAGTAAAATATGCTGAAATTACCAGCGACGAAAAATTGCGGCATCCCGTTTTTTTGCATCTTAGAAATGATAAAAATGTAAATGAAATAAAAATGAAAAATATTAAGGAGCTAACGGTTCCGGCTAAACGCTCAAAGAAAAGCGATGATCAGGAAGAAGTTAATAAAACATTCACTTTTGGAAAGTCCAAAGTGAAAGCTACTCATCTTAATAAAGTATATTTTCCTGACGATGGTATTACCAAGGGTGATGTTATTAATTATTACATTTCAATGTCGAAATATATTCTGCCGTATTTACAAGGCCGCCCTGAGTCTTTATTAAGAAATCCAAATGGCATTAACGATAGAGGATTTTTTCATAAAGATGCAGCGGGTAATGTGCCGTCATTTATAAAGAATAAAAAGATTTTTTCAGAATCAACAAATAAAGACATTGACTATATCATCTGCGATAACCAGGCTACACTTACCTACCTTAATAACCTGGGATGCATCGAAATAAATCCATGGCATTCCACAATTAAGAATTTAGATAAACCTGATTATTTAATTATTGATATTGACCCGTCAGACAACAACACCTTTGAGCAGGTTATTGAAGCGGCAAATGTTGTAAAGCAAATCTTAGATAAATCGGGAGCGATATCTTTTTGCAAAACCTCTGGTTCAACCGGTTTGCATGTTTATGTGCCCACCGCAAAAAAATATACCTATGAACAAGTAAAAGATTTTGCCTATATAATTTGCATGATGGCTCACGCAGAATTAAAAGAATTTACTACACTCGAGAGAAATCTCCAGAAGCGGGGAAATAAGCATATCTATATGGATTATTTACAAAACAGAAGGGGGCAAACTATTGCATCCGTATACAGCCTCAGGCCCAAAAAAGGTGGTACAGTTTCAATTCCATTGGAATGGAATGAAGTAAAGAAAGGGCTTTCACCAGCTCAATTTACAATCCACAATATCGAAAAAAGAGTAAAACTAAAAGGAGATCTTTTCAAAGGCGTTTTAGGAAAAGGAATCGATCTTAATAAATGTTTGGAGAAATTAAATACTTAGAATGAATTAGATAGAGAGAAGTCTTTTAAAGATATTCTTTTTGCGGGGAGATGAAGATGAGTGACCATTTTGACCATCATCATTTTTTCTTGCTACAAACTGTGTAATACCATATTGTAACGCTGTGCCTAATGCTTTTTTTACGAGACCTGCAGACTTACCTACAATGAGTTGTTTAGAAAAATACCCTGCACCTAATCCCAACGCAACTTTGAAAAGATTGTGTTTTAAATCTACAGATCCCTGTACTTCATGGAGTGTATGTTTTAAAATGTTGGCAGGCTTTAATCCCTCAAGAATATTATGAAAGTCGTCCTTCATATCCTCTTCCATCAACATCCTTTTCCTCTCTAACCTTTTTATGGCTATTTGTAACTCAGAAGTACTGGCTATTTTTTCAAGCTTGGCATCTGCAATTTCTTCATTGTTCATTTGCTGATTTTTTGGAAGGTCAATTAATCTACAAGTTCTTTAATTAAACTGTTGCTAACCTTATCCTTAATTAATTTACTTCTGTTTGAATATAATACAAGCCCGATGATAAGATATAAAGCGCCCATTATAAAAAATCCGAGATAGACGTGCTCTAACAAACTACCAATCCATAGAGCTAAACCAATGGTGATGCATAAAAAAACCGTGGTAAATATTATTGCGATTACGAACATTGTAATTGCAGAAGACATAAATCCCGAAACTTTGTTTATACCTTTCAGTTTAAATAAATCCATCCTCACGTCAGCATAATCTTTCAGCTTTTGCAAAAGCTCTTCTACGTTGGTAGGTTTATTTTCCATCTTTATCTCGTTTATCATCGGACCCGTATAATATTCATGAATAAATAATGAAATACTATGAATTCATTGAATTTCTTATGTCGCTTTTCATAGCATTTGCTTTGTCTTTCGCCTGGTTAACCAGGTCTTTACCCATGTCTTGTCCTTCTGAAACAATTCCAGATATTTTTTGTTTTGCAGAGTCATATTTTTCTGAAATGACATCAGCATATTCACTGTATTTATCCTTAACAGTACCAGCAAGGTCAGAGCCTTTTTCTGCTATTTTTCTCCTGGTTTCTGTTCCCTTGTCCGGGGCGAATAAAATACCTAAAACTGCGCCAGCGGCAGCTCCTGCTAACACGCTTGCTAATACTTTTCCTGAGCCCATAGTTGTAATTTTTAATTTTTAAATATAAATAGATGATTCTCCTTAATATACATTAAATATACTGCCAACAAAAATAAACATTTGCATCATCTCTTACAAGCCTTTGTGGGTAAGTGTTTCATGGCAAAGCTATCCTTCACCTGAATTTATCTTTTCAACTTTGTATACGAGTAAATTTTTTCCCACACTGAGGAACAATTTCAGAGCAAATTTCAAAAAATTACTATTGGGAATAATTACAGGCATATATCTGATTTAATTTACATACTATTTATAATTTGGCATAATTTTTTAATTGTAGAATGTCATTAAATTAACCATGAAAAAATAAAAAAAATGACAAACTCTAAGAAGGAAAATAAGACAAGTCCTAAAAAAAATGGGCACACTTTGAGCGGCGACTCATCTATGTTGGAAGATTTTTTTGTAGGAGAAATTAAAGACATCTATTGGGCAGAAAAGCATCTTGTAAAAGTGCTTCCAAAAATGGAAAAGGCTGCTACTACGCAGGAATTGAAAGATGCTATCAATGGTCACCTAGAAGTTACAAAAACTCATGTTTCACGCCTGGAAGAAGTTTTTAGTTTATTGGGCAAAACTCCGCAAGCTAAAAAGTGCGAAGCAATGGCCGGGATTACTAAAGAAGGCGATGATATAGTTTCAGAAACAGAAAAGGGATCCATTACCCGTGACGTAGGAATTATTCTTGCTGCACAAAAGGTGGAACATTATGAAATAGCCACATACGGCGGCCTTACAACACTCGCAAAAACCTTAGGTCTAAATGACGTTGCTGATATTTTATATAAAACGTTGGAAGAAGAAAAAGAAACTGATGAAAAGCTAACTCAAATTGCCGAAAGCAATATTAATGTGGGTGCTGCAGAAGAGGTTGAATAATATTCGATAAGGTTGAATTTTATCGAAAAAAACAATGACAATATTACCATTAAAGGGAAGGCACTGAGCCTTCCTTTTTAATAAAACTTAAAAGGTTCCCGTTAAATAAAAAGCCTTGTTGATCGCTTAATTTCATATTATTGACATTGAATAAAAATAATTAGTTTTTTTTTAATTTTGAAAGAGACAGTTTAATAAATTTAATGAAGCGTTATCGCTAAGTGCTTCACAAAAAAAATCAATAATTTAAAACCATAAAACATGAACCGTCGCAACATTAAAACAGTCATCTTTTCTTTAATCTTCATGGCAATAACCCTAACGAGTTGCCAGGCCATTGCCGGTATTTTTAAAGCCGGAATTTGGGTAGGAATTGTAATAGTTGTTGTAATTGTAGCAATTATTTTCTGGCTCATTAGCAAAGCTGGTAAAAAGTAATTATCAAAAAGGTAAATACCGCCCTGGTAAAAACCGTTGAACAGAATTTGTTTTAGAATTGAAAACAGTCGTTCGACGGCTTATTAGCTTCCTCTCAAGCCTTCACATTTTTGATTTAGCTAACAATACTTTAAATCAAACGTAAGTACTTTTGAAGACTTGAAGGAATGACTAATTTCCTGGACTTATGATGAAAAATTTTGTAGATAAAATTGCAGACCGTACAAGGTGGGGATACCTTGGCGCTTTTATTGTTCTTCTCATTTCTTACATCATTTCTTTTGTATCTACTCAAAACCTGATGAAGCAATCGCGGCTTGTTAATCATTCAAATGAAGTGATTCATGGACTCGATAATATCGTCGGTTTTGTTACTCAAAGTGAATCGGCTGCTCGCGGTTATATTGTTACTAATGAAAAATCAATGTTAGTAAAGTATAACAAAAGCATGGAAAATGCTGATTCTGCGTTGCAAACACTTCAACAGCTAACCAAGGATAATCCAGATCAACAAAAGAGGCTTGACTCGCTGAAAGTTCTTATTCATAACAAATTTTTATGGCTGGAAAATAAAATCTCAATTTTCGATTCTACCCATACCATCACTCCTGGTATTTTAAGCGCAAGAAATGAAGGTGTTAACAAAATGAACCGGGTTGAAAATTATGTGGTTGAAACTCAAAATGTGGAAAGGAAACTATGGCGTGAAAGAAATACCAGGCTAACAAGATATTCTTATGTCATTAGAATATTTACGATAATTTCTTTGATAGTGGCCATTCTCTTAACCATCTATTCTATAATTGTTTTCAATAAAGAAAATAAAGCGAAATTGGAAGCTGATGAAAAGGCAGCCGGTTATCGAAAGCAGTTGGAAATGCGTGTTGACGAACTCGCTGCATTAAATGTAGAATTGGTTGAGTTAAGAAATATTGAAAAATTTGCAGCTACAGGAAGAATTTCCCGCACCATCGCGCATGAAGTTAGAAATCCTCTTACGAATATTAATCTTGCGGCAGAACAATTAAAAAATGAGGTTGACGAAAATGAAGATTCGACGCTTTTATTTGATATGATAACAAGAAATTCTAACAGGATAAATCAACTCATAAGTGATCTCTTAAATTCAACGCGTGTTTCTGAACTGAGTTTTAGAAATGTTTCGATCAATGACGTAATTGATAGCAGCCTGGAATTTGCTTACGACAGGATTGAATTAAAGCAAATAAAAGTTGAGAAGGATTATGAGAATGATATTTGTCCAATATCAGTTGATGATCAAAAGATAAAAATTGCATTTTTAAATATTATTGTAAATGCAATTGAAGCAATGGATGATGGCGGCATTCTTCATATTTCCACCCACAGTCACAAAAATCGCTGTGTTGCAAAAATCACTGACAACGGAAAGGGCATGACTAAAGAAGATGTTGGGCGCCTCTTTGAGCCTTATTTTACAACAAAAGAAAAGGGCACAGGCCTGGGCCTCACCAATACTCAAAATATTATTCTTGCTCATAACGCAAATATCAATGTGGAAAGTGAAGTAGGTAAAGGCACTTCGTTTGTGATTTCATTCAACCCTGCTTAGTGCAGTAAATTGGCATTATAATTTCAATTTTCTTTTTACGCTTTTCGCTGTGTTCTTAATTGAAATTTTCTCCAGTCTTTTATAGATGGGGTGTTTTCTTGAATAAGTAGTCTGATCGCCTAATAACATTCCCCAGGGTTTGAGTGACTCAACTTCATCACAAACAATTTTAATGAAAGCAATTACAGGTATAGATAAGAAAAGGCCTGAAATGCCTGTTAAAGTACCGGCAATCACCACCCCGAGTATTGAAATAAGTGCGTTTATTCTTAACCGTGAGGCAACAATTTTGGGCATAAGAAAGTTTACATCAATTATATGTATGCCATATAAAATTATAATAATCCACACAATATCACTGGTACTATCTGTAGTAGTTAGCGAAACAAGAACGGTAAAAAGCGTAGCGGTAAACATTCCAATGTACGGAATAAGGTTAAGTACAGCCGCCATTACTCCAAAGAAAATCGCATATTTTAAACCAAGTATAATGAGGCCGATAGAATCTGCCGACGCCACAATAGTCATTTCAATTAAAAGGCCAACCATATAGCTGCGGATCATAATCCTTGTTTGAGCAATTACATTTTTTATACCCGGCGTATCTTCTTTTTTAAATACTGCAAATAAAAAATTGCGGATATGATTTTTATAAAATAAAAGAAGAAACGTATAAATCGGCATTAATATTAAAAGCATAATTCCTTCGGTGATAGAAAAAAAAGTATGACTTATATAACCCGTTCCACTGGACTTTAATTTAGAGGCTTGTTCATTTATATATTCGTTTTGTTCCTCAAACGAAATATTAAATTTTTCTCTTACCCAATTTTGCAACGATAGAAAATGAGTGGTTATGTGTTCTTTAATTGAAGGGATATCTTTCATAAAACTTGCGATCTGGCTGCTGAGAAAATAAATTACTCCTGTAACAAACCCGATAGCCAGAATTAGGGAAATAGAAATAGCAGGCACTTTGGCGATTTTATTCTTCTCTAAATAATTTACTACGGGTAATAAAAGAATGGCAAGGAGGCAAGCGAAAGCAAAAGGTATTAAAATGTTTTGCGCTGTATATATAAAAAAGCAAATGAAAAAAATCACCAGGAATTTAAATCCAAGCTTCACATAAAGTGGCGAATCATTATTTATGATCATATTCAGAATTAATAAAAAAACCCTCATGCAAGTTATGAATGAGGGTTTGAGATTTCTAAATAAAATAAATGGATCTAAATATTCTGGATCCATTTAATTACATCCTCCTTGGTTTTTCCAAGTTTTTGCTGTAGTCGCCCAACCAGTTCGTCGTCCTTTCCTTCTTCTCTTTTTAGATCATCGTCGGAAAGATCAGCGTAGGCCTTTTTGATTTTTCCTTTGGTTTCATTCCAGTCACCTTTAAGTTTTAATTTCCAGCTTTGCATAGCAAAAAATTTTAGGGTTAGGAAATTAGGCTGCCCTGTTAATCACTTTTAATAGTATCGCAATAATAGCAATTACTAAAAGTATGTGTATAAGACCGCCTGTGTAGTAGCCTCCTAAAAAGCTAATTGCCCATATAATCACAAGTATTACCGCGATTACATATAATAAGTTTCCCATGTTGAAAAAATTTAAGGTTAAGAATAAAATCGATACCAATAGGAATTAGATAAAAGTTTGCCAAAAAACGTAATTCAACAGAAGTGGCTATTTTACTGACGATAAGAAGCCTTAATGTTTGAATTTGTTGAATCTAAAGAAACCCTCACGGGGAAATAGTTCTACGAACTGAGCTTAAAATGCTTGAATGACTTATTTATGACCAATTATTTCCAGTGTATTTTTAATTGCTTTTGTATTGAAAGGTTTGCTTATAAAATAATCTGCACCTCTTTTGAACGCTTTCTCAATATCAGCGGGGGAGTCGTGAGCAGTTATCATTACTATTTTTGATTTTGGATAACCTTCCCGGATATTCATTATAAAATCAGATCCATAACCATCTGGAAGAAAATTGTCGATAAAAACAATTGACGGATTTAATTTCTTAATAGCTTGTTTCGCCTCGCTAATAGAATAGGCGCAATCCGCCTTTAAGTTATTTTGCCGAAGAATCTTCATGAGAAGGTAGCATAGGTCTACTTCATCTTCAACAATCATTACGCTCGCAGGCAAAGCCTTTTCTGTATTTTTCACGGTAGTTATTTTAAAATGCCGTCAGATCGAATATAATATCCGTCTCAGGAATTAATGACAATTAACAGACCAGTAATAATAACTAAGAAGGTATGGTACAATTGGGGATATTTGGGGCTCAATTCAAAAATTTGATCCCCGTCCATTTATTTTGCATAATTATATACTTTCATTGGCAGCTATTTAATCACCTTAATTAATCTTAACTTTCGAGGCTTCTTACAACTAGAAAACATGAAGAAAAAATTAGGAGGTGTTTTATCATATATAAAACAGGTATTTAAAGAGTTTTCGTCTGATAACATACTGAAATACAGTGCTGCTCTGGCCTATTATACTGTCTTTTCAATTGCTCCACTTATTGTAATTATTTCTACGCTCTCGGGAGTTTTTTTTGGAAAGGAAGCCGTGAATGGGCAGATTTACGAACAGCTAAACGGTTTGGTCGGCAGCCCTGCTGCAATCCAAATTCAAGATATTATCAAAAATATTCATTTAACGGGCAACAGCTTTTTTGCCAGTATTATAAGTATCATTATATTGCTTATAGGTGCCACCAGTATATTTGGAGAAGTTCAGGATTCCCTCAACAAAATTTGGGGATTACGTGTTAAAACAAAAAAAATATGGTGGAAATTAATTTTGACCAGGATATTATCTTTTTCACTAATATTGAGCATCGGGTTTGTAATGGGTGTTTCTCTTGTTTTAAATGCTATCGTATCTGCTTTCGGTGACTTTTTAAGCAGGTATATTCACAATTTTAGTGTATATTTTATAGAAATAGGAGAAGCAGTACTTTCGTTTTTAGTGGCCAATTTTTTATTTTCTTTGATGTTTAAATTATTGCCAGATGCCAAAATAAGATGGAAAGATGTTTTATTCGGAGGATTTATTACAGCCATATTTTTTACACTTGGTAAACTTGCCATAGGCTTTTATTTAGGCAAAAGTAATTTGACTACTTTATATGGAGCAGCCGGGTCGATCATAATAATAATGGTATGGGTGTATTATAGTTCTATTATTCTATACCTTGGGGCAGAATTTACTAAGGTTCACGCTAATTTATATGGAAGAAAAATTGAACCTAATGAATACGCTGAATGGATAGAAACCGTTGAGAAACCGGTACTAAATCCTCATCTTAAAAACGAAGATTTAAATTAACTTTGCAAAACCGTAAGTATCTTACACAGTTATGAAGAAAAGAATTCTGATTATAGACGATGATTTGGATATGTGCACCTTACTTAGCCGTTTTCTCACCAAGAAAGGCTATGAAGCCGAAGTAGCACTTAACGGGGCTAAAGGTCTCGCACGCTTCAATGAGGAGCATTTTGATATAGTTCTTTGCGATTTCAGGCTAGGCGACAGAGACGGAAAAGATGTACTTCTGAAAGTAAAAGAAGCAAAGCCCGAAACTATTGTAATCATTATCACCGGATATTCCGATATAAAAGTAGCTGTAGATGTTATAAAAATGGGTGCCTATGATTATATCACAAAACCCTTAATTCCTGACGAAGTTATCAATGTAATTGAAAAGGCTCTTGCAACCCCAAGCAATGAACTCATAACCCCTTCAGTAAATGCCAAAGTTTCAAAAAGCAAACGCCAATATGTAATTTCTGCAAATAAGGAATTTTTGATAGGCCAGGATGGCGAAACTGCGCGCGTATATTCACAAATTGAGATTGTAGCTGGCACCAATTACAGTATTATATTATATGGAGAAAGCGGTACCGGCAAAGAAGTTATCGCGAAGACGATTCATGAAACGAGCAACCGGCGAAATAAGCCATTTATAGCCATGGATTGCGGAACGCTCTCAAAAGAACTTGCCGGAAGTGAGCTTTTTGGCCACGTGAAGGGAGCGTTTACAGGTGCTGTTGCTGATAAGGAAGGCCACTTTGAACTTGCTAATAATGGTACTTTATTTCTTGACGAAGTTGCTAATCTTTCACCTGAAATTCAGGCTGCTTTGCTACGGGTGATACAAGAAAGGAAATTTAAAAGAGTAGGCGGCACTAAAGAAATGGATGTAGATGTAAGAATAATTGTGGCGTCAAACGAGAATCTTCAGGAAGCATACAAAAAAGGAAAATTTAGAGAAGATCTTTATCATCGCTTTAATGAATTCTCAATAAATCTGCCTCCCTTACGAGAGCGAAAGGGAGATATTCCTCTATTTGCTGATTTTTTCCTGGATAGAACTAACCAGGAATTAAATAAGAATATTGAGGGCTACGAAGATGATGTTTCTGAGATGTTTCTTAATTATAACTGGCCGGGCAACCTAAGAGAATTCAGGAATGTGGTGCGCCGTGCCGTTCTTCTTACAGCAGAAGGTAAGATTAATTCAAAAGTTTTGCCCTGGGAAATAACGAATGCCAACGTTCAAACACGGGCCAAAGAAACTTTTGGCCGTTCGGAAGAATCAGACCATATTTCATTAAAGGACCTTGACCTTAAAGATGCCGCCGCCAAAGCTGAATATGATACGATTATGAATGTACTTAAAGAGGTAAATTTTAATAAAACTCGTGCCGCCGAAATATTGAAAATCGACAGGAAAACCCTTTACAACAAAATAAAAATTTATCAATCGCTATAAAGATTTTTACTCTTTTCTTCTTTCCTCAATTCAGGTACAGATTTTGCCTCCATCGTTTAATTGCTTCACATTAAATTATAAAAAATGATTGACGAAAAAATTGCGATGACCACGGTAAGTTCGGTGCTGGAAAAACTTCGCGTTAAGAAACGTGATAATGAATTCCGCATGACTCCTGAAGGTTTTACATCCGGAAATAATAAGTATTACAATCCTGAGGATTTAAAAATTATCAAGACTTATCGTTTTGAAGGCGAATCTGATCCGTCAGACTCATCAATAATTTATTTGATTGAGGCTAACGACGGAACTATTGGATATAGCCTCGACGCTTATGGTGTGTACAGCGATCATGGAGACGATGGCTACGACGATTTTATTAGAAAAATTTCTGTGGATGAAAGGGACGAACAGCAAATTTTCACAGATTGATTTAGGCGCTAGTTATAAATTCTTTTAACCGCCTCTTTGTATTTTTCCATAATAACCTTTCTTTTCAGGCTTAATTTCGGAGTCATTTCGCCGGTTTCCACACTCCATTCATGAGACAGTAATTCAAATTTTTTGATTTGCTCTACATGATTGAATTGTTTGTTGTAATGTTCAATCTCTACCTTCAGTAAATCTTTTACCTTTTGGTTCTTTGCAATTTCTTCATTTTCGCCAAATGAAATGTTTTGTTGTTTTCCCCATTCCCGTATTTTATTAAAAGCGGGTATTATCAATGCGCCCACATATTTTTCACCGGCACCTATCACCATAATATTTTCAACGTACGGTGACTCTTTTAATTTGTTTTCTACCACAACAGGCGCTACATATTTTCCACCGCTCGTTTTAAACATTTCTTTTTTACGATCTGTAATTTTAAGGAAAGTGTTATTAATCATCATTCCTATATCGCCCGTTTTATACCAACCGTCTTCCATCGTTTCTGCCGTAAGATCAGGCTGCTTATAATAGCCCATCATAACATTTGGTCCTTTACACAATATTTCGCCATCTTCCGCAATTTTTACCTGCACATTATTAATTAATGGGCCAACACTGCCAAACATTCTCCCCTGTACTTCAAATCGATTCACGCTTATTACCGGCGAAGTTTCAGTAAGACCGTAACCTTCCATTATAGGTATTTTTGCCGCTGTAAAAATTCGTATAAGCCTTACCTGGCAAGCTGCGCCGCCGCTCACTATACATACCAACTCATTTCCGAGCGCCTCGCGCCATTTGCTAAAAATTAACTTGTTGGCAATTGAAAGCTGTAAATTATATAGCAACCCCTGGTTTTTATTAATTTCAAACTTTTCCGCAAGGCCGTGTGCCCAAAAGAATAATTTTTTCTTAACGCCGGAAAGTTCTTCTCCTTTTTGCATAATTTTCTCATACACTTTTTCGAGTAGCCTTGGAACGGTAGTAAATAGATTTGGTTTTACTTCTCTTAAATTGTCAGCAATTGTTTCCATACTTTCCGCATAATAAATTGAGGTACCCTTAAACAAGTACAAGTAACTTACCATGCGTTCAAAAATATGATTTAGTGGCAAAAAGCTAAGGGCTTTTAAGTTTTCTCCGGGTGGAAAACACGGCAAGCTATCCATCACGTTACTAAGAATATTTTTATGAGAAAGCATTACTCCCTTTGGCTTTCCGGTGGTGCCCGATGTATAAATGATCGTCGCCAGATCTTCATATTGTATTTTATTGGAAATCGTTTTTACTTCCCTTAAATAAGTTTCATCCGGGGATAAAATATTTGTCCAATGTTTTACATTGTCTATTTTATCAAAGGAAAAGATGTCTTTTAAATCAGGTAACGATACTTTAATGCTATTTACTTTTTCGTACAAAGAAAGATCATTTACAAAAATTATTTTTACCCTGGCGTCATTTAAAATAAATTCAAGTTCCTGTTCATTTATTGTCGGGTAAACAGGGATGAGTACAGCGCCTATTTGCTGTACAGCCATGTCCAGCATGAGCCACTCGGGCCTGTTTTTGGAGATCACAGCAACCTTGTCTCTTCCCTCAGGTGAATCGTCCCCGTTGCCAATGCCCATTTGCAAAAGCCCAGCGCTTAATTTATTTATAATGTTGGAAATTTCCTGAATTGAATATTCCTTCCAGGTCCCATTTTCCTTCGCGGCCAGGGGAGAATGTGTGGCTCCTTTTTGCAAGTGCCACTCAATGCAATCAAATAATCGTTTGGGTTCAGTCATAATAAATTATTATAAAAGGCAACTATATCAATGATTAAACTTAGGTTGGAAGATACTCGAATTCTAAATCAATTGAATCAAGAAATAGGGATATGCCTGCAACTTTTAATAAATTAATTCAGTTACAACTGCGTTTTAGTGATAATATTGTCCCGCCGGAATTTTAAAAATCCTTCCTTCCTGGAATTTGTTGAAACCCGAATATTCTTCCGAATGAGTGCTGATCCAGTTTTGATAGCTGGCAAGATTTTGCGCTGCTCCAAAAATCCATTGATTATATGCCGGAAATAGTCCATCGTCAAGCAACTGTTCTTGCTTTTCAAAAAGAGCAAAAGGAAACTTTTTAGCATAACCCTGGTCCCAATCCAAAATAAATCTTGTCCTGATCATCGTCAGTGTTTCAGCGTTAAGGCCATTCACCACTATGCTATTTTGCTTATTCATAGAGGTTAAAAAAGCAATCTCAAATGGATTTTTGCCTTTCAAATTTGCAATTAAATTCTGATCGGCAAAAAGTTTTTTATAACCATCAAGCAATACATTTTTTATCTCTGCAGTGCGTGAAGTAAATGACTCAATATTGATAAATATTTCAGCATAAATAATGCACCACATTTTTTCCGGGCTATTGAAATAATATTTGCTCGCATAATAATAATTTCCTCCATACGAAGGATCGATTTCAATGCCTTTTTCCCAATATTTAATTGCTTCATTATCCAGCCGGCGCCAAAGCATTTCTCCATAGTCATTGTATAAGGGGCCGCTTTTTGGAAATGCCTTTATAGCGGTTTTATATAATTTCTCTGCATCCTTATCCTGTCCAAGCGCCTGGTATATTGTACCTCCAATTTGGTAAGCCTGGTCATCTGCGTTATTATTTTCCAGGAAGGGTTTTATAGTTTCGAGCGCTTTTTCGTTTTGTTTTTGGAGGTAATAATCAAAGGCAAGATCTTTAGCTATTTCAATATTACCGGGCGATTGAGTGAGCGCGCGGCTTAGGATGAGCGAAGCGTTTGCATAATCGCCCTGGCGCATAAAAGTTTTTGCATTATCGTGAAGTTTTTCAATGTCGTCAGTTTGAGCAAAAACTAATGTTGATATACAGCAAAGGCAGAATGCCAGCAGAATTTTTTTCATTTGCTAAAGATAAAAATAGTTTACAGCTAAAAAGCAGGGGAATAAGAAATTATGATTTTCTGTTGATTACTCCTTCATCAGATAAGGTGGGTAAATAAACCATCTCTTAATTTCGGTTCAAACCAGGTACTTTTCGGAGGCATTACATTTCCGCTGTCAGCTATGTCAAATAATTGGTTGATGCTTACCGGAAAAAGGCTAAAAGCGACCGCCATGTCTTTACTCTTGACTTTCTTCTCCAATTCTTTTAAACCGCGAATTCCGCCAACGAAATCAATACGCTTATCGGTACGCTGGTCGTGAATTCCTAAAATCGGCTCCAGCAAATTATTTTGTAAAATTGTGATATCCAGGATGCCAATGGGGTCTGTTGAAAAAGTGCCATCCAGGGCAGTGAGCTTATACCAGGTGCCATTAAGATACATCCCGAAATTATGTTTATCTGTTGGGCTATAAGGTTCCGTTTCCTTAGCTATGGAAAAACTTTTATTTATGCGTTCAAAAAAGTCATCCTGTGATAAACCGTTGAGGTCTTTCACAACACGGTTGTAATCCATTATGTGCAATTGCCCTGCCGGAAATAATGTCGTAAGAAAATAACCGGCTTCTTCACTATCAGCTAACTGGTATTTTACTTTGGCTGCAGAAGCGGCGCGATGATGCCCGTCAGCAATGTAGGTGCAAGGCACTTTTTCTTTAAATATCTCCGTAATCTTTTGGATTATTTTTTCATCGCTAACTACCCACACTGTATGTTGAACTTTATCATCTGCCTTGAAATTATAGACCGGGCTTTTTTCACCTTTCCATTTTTCAATAAGGTCATTTAATTCGGCAACGTCACGAAAAGCAAGGAATACATTTCCAGTTTGTGCGCGGGTAGTTTTAATATGCTCAATGCGATCTTCTTCCTTTTCGGGTCGTGTAAATTCATGCTTTTTTATCAAACCATTTTCATAATCCTCTACGGTGCTGCAACACACAAGTCCTGTTTGGGATTTATCGCCCATAATTAGTTGATAAATATAGTAACAAGGTTTGCTTTCGTTGAAAAGCACAGGCCGGCTAATAAATGCATCCAGGTTTTCTTTTGCTTTGGCATAAACTCCTTTGCTGTGTACGTCAATACTCGCCGGAAGATCTATTTCACTTTTAGTAATGTGCAGGAAGGAAAACGGGTTGCCCTCCGCTTCAATTTTAGCTTCTTTGCTACTTAGCACATCATATGGCTGCGATGCAACTTGCCTGGCAAATTGCGCTTCTGGTCTTAAAGCTTTGAAGGGAGAAATTGAAACCATGGGTGTATGATTAACCTGATAATTTTATAACCTCGGTAAGGGTTGCAAATATATACAATCACGATGATTTAGGATTAACGCGGGATAATTTTAAATTCCCTTAGTTATTGCTAAGCTTTTAGATTTTTTTCATCGTTTACATTAAAGCGAATTTTTTATCAAACGTTTATATTTTATGCTCAAATTCTTGCATGATCTCAATAAGAAATTCTACACTACTTAACGGCAGCGCGTTATAAATAGAGGCTCTGAAACCTCCAACAGACCGGTGCCCTTTTATTCCATAAATATGATGTTGCTCCGCAAAATCAAGAAACTGTTTTTCAAGGGAAGTATCATTCATAACGAAGCAGGCATTCATTTTACTGCGGTCTTCCCTGGCTGCGGTTGCCTTAAAAAGCGGGCTTTCATCAATAGCCTTATACAACAACGCTGCTTTTTCATTGTTGATTTTTTCAATGACGTCAATGCCTCCTAAATTTTTAAGCCACTTAAGTGTAAGCATGGAAACAAATACAGCAAAAACCGGCGGAGTATTTAGCATACTTCCTTCTTTAATATGGTTTCTGTAATCCATAATTGTAGGCAATGTGCGCGTTACTTTACCCAAAATATTTTTGTTTACCACAACCAGGTTTACACCGGCCGGACCCATATTTTTTTGCGCACCTGCATATATCAATCCGAAAGAATTAAAATCCCTTTGCCTGCTAAAAATATCGCTGCACATATCGGCAACCAATGGCACGTTTACTTTGGGAATGGTTTGATACTGCGTTCCATAAATGGTATTATTGGTGGTAATGTGAAGATATTGCGCATTACCAGGAACTGTAAAATCTTTCGGTATGTAATTGTAATTTTTATCTTTTGAGCTGCAAACGACATCAACATTCCCAAAAACTTTTGCCTCAGTAAGCGCTTTTGAACTCCACACGCCTGTGTCAGCATATGCAGCTGTATCTTTTTCATTAAGCAGGTTCATAGGCACCTGCATAAATTGTGTGGATGCGCCACCATGTAAAAACAAAACTTCATGATCGGCATCAAGCTGCATTAATTCTTTCACCAATGATCTTGCCTCGTCCATTATGCCCTGAAATTCCGGTGTTCTATGCCCCATTTCAAGAATTGATAAACCGGAATCATTATAATTTAAGATTGCTTCGGAAGCTTGTTCAAATACAATTTTTGGTAATATTGACGGGCCTCCATTGAAATTATGGACCACTTTATTTTGTTTTAAAACATCCTGCATAACTGCTGCCATTTGTAAAAAAATTAGGTGGCAAATTTAAGAAAATAAGATCAGGTTGAAAGTCTGAAATTTAAAAAGATTATGATAAATTAATTGTTCTTCATTATCAATTATCAATTGTGACACTCTATTCTTCTCTTCCGTTGATGGTATTATTCTTCCAGCTTTGATTTAGGTCCTCAAAATCTTTAAGATCGTTTAGTGAAAACTGTTGAGATGTTAGGCTTGTAAGGTCCGGCTGGCCGGCATTTACCCAGGCTGTGAACCAGAAAGATGCAATGGTGAAAATGGATTGTCTCATTCGCCGCTCCACCATTCCGTTAAGTTTATTGTTGTAAGCAATTGTATATGCTGAAGAGTATTGTCTTATGATAATATTATTTCTTTTTTCAAATGCATACTTTTTATCTCCGGGAAACTGTTTGGATAATTCTTTTTCAAAGGTCAAAACTGAATCTGCTTCTTTGCCACTTTCCAAAACCCTGTCCCA
>JBDTKB010000205.1:0-11642 GCA_039935555.1 Ginsengibacter sp.
TTCTTAAAATTGTTGCTTTTAAAACTTTCAAATAACTGAATCTTTTTTCTTTAAATTTTCCTTAATATAGTTCTGTAAATATTTTCCGTTTTCAATCGCAGCAGTGCCCCAGGTATTATTAAAATAAATCCACGCTTCGTTGGTTTTTCCTTTTGTTATTTCTTTGAATAAATTCTGCAGAAAAAGTTCGTTGTAAGATGACTTATATAAAACAGGAACACCATGCAGGCGGTAATATAAATCTTTGGTAGTCTTTATTACTTCATCAGGAAGCTTTGGATAACTTATACCGGAGAAAATAATATTTTGACTTCTTAGTTTTTTAAAAACTATTTCATTCCACCAGCTCGCATGCCGAAACTCAATTACATTTTTAAAAGAAGAATTTATGCTTGCAATAATCTTATGCAAATTTGCTTCTGAATAAATAAACTGCGGCGGCATTTGAAATAACACACAACCTAACTTTTCCTTCAACCCATTTTTAATACTGGTATAAAAATCCTCAAGCATTTTTTCACATTCGCAAAACTTTTTAAAATGAGTCACCGCCCGCGGCGCCTTCACAGAGAACATAAAATCTTCCGGGCTAGCGACATGCCATTTCTCTAAACTTTTTTCAGTGGGAAATTTATAGAACGTTACATTTAATTCAAGCGTATTAAAGTGTTCGCAATAATATTGAAACCACTTAGTTTGCGGCAATCCATCCGGATAAAAAATGTTTTTCCATTCTTTATAATGAAAGCCGGAACAGCCAATATATATTTTTAAGGGCGGCATGTGTATTCTATTTTAGAGGGCAATTAAAGCTACGAGTGTTTGAACTTTATTAATAAATTCCCTAACAATTTATAATGTTAATCCTTATACAAATTTGATGGCAAAAAGTTTTAATTGAAGGAGAAGGGCATGGATACTTTTTTATCTTTACACTATTAATAACCTAAAAAAAATACTATGGCAACATGGACAATTGATCCGGCGCACTCTGAAGTGCAGTTTAAGATAAGGCACCTTGTAATTTCAACCGTTAGTGGATCGTTCAAAAAGTTTGAAGGCACTATAGAGTCTGACACGGACGATTTTACTGATGCGAAAATTCAATTTACTGCAGAGGCTGAAAGTGTATTTACAAATAATGAACAAAGAGATGCTCACCTAAAATCGGATGATTTTTTCAATGCAGAAAAATATCCAAAAATTACTTTTGTTTCCACTGAGATAATCAAAGAAGGAAAAGATGAATATATGCTTAAAGGAAACCTTACGATGCGGGATGTTACTAAACCCATAAGCCTTGATGTGGATTACGGCGGAACAACGGTAGATTCTTATGGCCAAACAAAGGCAGGCTTTGAGATTACCGGTAAAGTTGATCGGCAGGATTATGGATTAAAATGGTCAGTGGTAACAGAGGCAGGAGGCATTGTAGTTAGCGATGATGTGAGGTTAATTATGAGCATACAAATAGTGAAGCAATCCACTTAATTCTATCATCACATGTAAGCCACTTTTTTAGTGATTGATTTTGTTGAATAGGGCTTTTATTGAATGAAAAAATATGCCTCTCAGTTCCCGTAAAGAAGTTGCCGCGTATGTACATAAGAAATTATTATTCAGAATAAGAAGGCTGGCAATTTTTTTTGTAATTGCGATTGCAATATTGATCTTCGAAATTTCAAAAAATTATTTAGCAGGATATTTAGCGATTAGCGGATTTATCTTTGGCTTTTGTATTGGATATATTGTGGCAAAAAGAATGCACAAAATTACCTGGGATGAAGCCGCAGATAAAGTGGTCGGGAAAATGGATCGGGTAGGAATAATTATACTTGTTATTTATATTTTATTTGCACTTCAAGGCGGTGGATTTTTTCGCATTGGCTGGGCGGACACACATTGAGTGCTTTTGTACTTTCTATAAGTTGCGGTGCTATTATTAGCCGGCTGTGGTTTATAAGAAAGCAAATCAGGAATACACTTAAAAAAGCAGGGAGATTATATCCCGAAAAGATAGATGAATAATTTTTATGTCAGGCGTTGATTAAATTTTTGAGGCTGATATTAATCCGGTGAAAAGTTTCTGCATCATTTAATTTCTCAGGTACAAATTTTTCTCCTATTAATTTTTCAAACAGCTCGATATAACGGTCACGGATAATCGCAATCCACTCATCATTCATTTCCGGTACGCTTTGGCCTTCCTTTCCCATAAAATTATTTTCTATAAGCCATTCTCTCACAAATTCCTTGCTGAGCTGCTTTTGTTTTTCACCGCGCGATTGCCTCTCATTAAAACCTTCGGAGTAAAAATACCTGGAGCTATCAGGAGTATGAATTTCATCTATCAATATGATCTTGTCTCCTAATTTTCCAAATTCATATTTTGTATCAGCTAATATTAAATTTTGTTTTAATGCCAATTCCTTTCCTCTAGCGAAGAGTTGTAGCGTATAACTTTCCAGTGCTTCATAATCCTCCGTTGAAACGATTTTTCTTTGAATAATTTCTTCCTTACTTATATCCTCATCATGGCCCTCAGCAGCTTTCGTACTTGGGGTAATTATAGGAGTTGGAAAAAAATCATTTTCTGAAAGGCCGTCTGCCATTCTTACGCCACACAAAATTTTATTTCCTGAAGAATAGGTTCGCCACGAATGTCCTGTAAGGTTTCCGCGTACCACCATCTCCACTTTAAATGGTACACATTTTATTCCCACTGACACGTTTGGCGCCGGAACATCCAGCAGCCAATTGGGGCAAATATCACTTGTGCTTTTTAGCATATATGATGCTATTTGATTTAACACCTGCCCTTTAAAAGGAATGGCGCGTGGCAGTATTACATCAAAGGCAGAGATGCGATCAGACGCCACCATCACGAGTAACCGATCGTTAATAGTATAAACGTCTCTTACTTTTCCTTTGTAAAATGAAGATTGGTTAGGAAAAACAAAACTTTGCATATTGCTAAAGTAGCAATAGAAAATCGGTCCTTCTAAATTTTAATTATTAAAGTTGCTAACACTATCGCCAATACTTTCAAAAAAGAATATTTTTTCAGATATTTATATTGCTTACTTTGCCACCAATTTAAAACCAAAACGAGCGCTATGATAATATCCCTAAGATTTTACATTCTTTTGATAGCAGCAAATATCTTTTCAATGGCTGCCTTCGCCCAAAGTACAACCATAAACGGTGAAGTTCGAAACGCCACTACCGGTGAACCCGTACCCGCAGTTTCTATAACGGTAAAGGGTAGTGGCGTTGGAACATATACCAACGATAAAGGGGAATTTACATTGTCGGTTGATAATCCCATTCCGTTTACCATTACCATTACTTCAATTGGCTACCAATTGCAAGATTTGTCTGTGACAAGCGCTTCAAAAATTATTAATGTTAGCCTTACGCCCGAAAGTACATTAGGCCAGGAAGTTGTGGTGGCTGCAACAAGAACACCTTCAAGGATACTGGAATCCCCGGTTACTATTGAAAGAATTAGTTCTGCCAACATTCGCAGCACTGCTGCGGTGTCTTATTATGATATGATTTCAAAATTGAAAGGTGTTGACGTAGTAAATTCTTCACTTACGTTTGCTACACCCAGCACAAGAGGTTTCAATGGAAGTGGCAGTGTGCGGGTAAATCAAATTGTAGATGGAATGGATAACCAGGCACCGGGACTTAATTTTTCTGTTGGTAGCGTTGTGGGGCTAACGGAACTTGATGTAGAAAGCGTTGAATTATTGGCGGGAGCATCCAGCGCTTTGTATGGCCCCGGCGGCATGAATGGTGCTATCATAATTAATAGCAAGGATCCATTTAAATACCAGGGGCTTTCATTCCAGGTAAAAACCGGCATAATGAATATTGGCAACAGCTCAAGAGATGCTTCGCCTTATTACAACTGGTCACTAAGGTGGGCAAAAAAAGTGAGCGAAAAATTTGCCTTTAAAGTTGGTGCTGAACTCATTCAGGCGAAAGATTGGGTTGCTAATGACTATCGCGATTATGATCGTTTGTCAACCACTGGTAGTGTGAAAAACGGAACACGCGAAACTGATCCAAATTACGATGGGGTAAATGTTTATGGCGATGAAACAACAATTGATATCAAGTCAAACGTATTAGTTCCACTTGCACAACAGGCACCTTTTTATGCTCCATATGTAAATGCATTACCTTCCTCTATTCCCGTATCACGCACGGGTTACAACGAAAAAGATGTTATCAATCCCAATACAGTAGACTTTAAATTATCAGGCGAAGTAAGTTATAAGCTTACACAAAAATTATCCCTTAATGCTGAAGGATATTGGGGAACTGGAAACACTGTGTACACAGGAAGTGACCGCTATTCGTTACAAAATCTAAAAATTGGTCAATATAAAGTTGAATTGGTTAGTACCAACTGGTTTTTAAGAGCTTATACAACACAGGAGAATGCAGGAAATTCTTATAATGCGACCGTAACTACACGATATGTAAACGAGGCCTGGAAACCCAGTGGCGGTAGCAACGGATGGTATGCTCAATATTCGTTTGCTTTTTTAAATGCAAAATTATCAGGCTTGTCTGATATTGCCGCTCACAATGCAGCGCGTGCAGTAGCTGACTTAGGACGGCCAGCGCCTGGCTCTCCTGAATTTAAGCAATTATTCGACAAAGTAAGGAGCATCCCGATTTCAAAAGGTGGTGGCTTGTTTGTAGATAAGACAAATCTATATAATGTAGAAGGTCAATACAACCTGACTCCATACACCGAAAAATTTGCTGACATATTATTGGGTGCCAATATCAAAAGATATGTACTGAATTCCGAGGGTACTTTATTTGCTGATTCTACGGGTAAAATTCCAATTAATGAATATGGAGCTTACATCCAACTTACTAAACATTTGCTGAACGATAAATTAAGATTTATTGCCTCTGCACGCTATGATAAAAATGATAATTTCGCTGGTAAGTTTACCCCTCGTCTTTCTTTGGTTATCAGGGTAGCAGAAGATAATAATATACGATTGTCTTATCAATCGGCTTATCGTTTTGCGTCCACACAGCAACAGTATATTAATTTAAGAATTGGTGCTAATACATTATTAATAGGTGGCGTACCGAGTTTTATTGATTTTTATCATTTACGAACAAATCCTGTCTATAACGTTGATGCTAATTTATTTGCAGGAAACCCTACAATAAATCCGGTTACAAAGTTTAAAGCTGAAAGTGTAAATTCTTTTGAAGTTGGTTATAAAGGCTTAGTCGCTAAGAAAAAATTGCTGATAGATGCGTATGGATATTATGGAATCTACCAGAATTTTCTCTCACGCACAATTGTTGCTCAATCTGTCAATAGCGATAAAAGTGTATTTACAGGTACACCTGATCAAATTAAAGCTAATCTAAGCAATGCTGCTCTAGTAACCACTTATTCAATTCCAGTAAACGTGCAGAATAATGTAAACACATATGGTTTTGGAATTAGTCTTACGTATGCGATGCGCCATAATTTTTCTTTAACCGGTACAGCGAGTTCTGATAACCTTGATAAAGTTCCGGCAAATTTTCAGGCCGATTTTAATGCTCCAAAATACAGGGCAGGCATTACTTTCAGCAATACAGGTTTTGGGTTCCAGCGCAGGTACGGCTTTAGCGTAACCTACCGTTGGCAGGATGATGTAAATTTCCAGGGAGATTTTGCAAATGGTTTAATTCCGGCTTATCAAACGGTTGATGGACAGATAAGTTTTAGATTTCCGCCCCAGAAAATTATACTAAAATTAGGTGCAACAAACTTATTAAATCAATATTACCGCAACGGATTTGGCAATTCCACAATTGGTGGTATTTATTATGTTAGTGTTGGTTACAATATATTTTAACCAAATAAATTTTTATCATTACTAAAGAGAAAATATGAAAATAAATATTCTTCAAAATATCCGGGTAATAAAACTTTTATTGGTTGTATGTTCTGTTTCAATTATAGCATCCTGCAATAAAGAACTTCCCACGGCAATTCCAATAGTTTATCCGTATATTAATAATAGCGCAACAACTATCGCTGCAGCAATTAATGCCGACACGAGTTATAGTTTTTTTAAGGCTGCTGCTACGAGGGTCGGCGTGCTCCCGATATTGGATGATTCAACAAAGATCTTCACAGTATTTCTGCCAAATAATGCGGCATTCAGGGTATCAGGAATTACTTCTATCGCAGTGATTAATGCGCTTCCCATAACAACTGTTGGAGCTATTGTGCAGTATCATGTCATACCCGGACAGCAATATACATCTGCAGACGTTCCTACTACTTTTCCAAATATTCAACTACCGACTTATCTTACAATAGGCGCATTACCGGGAACGCCGTTGCCATTAAAAATGTCAACATTTCCATCAACCAGGGCAAATGGTTTTTGGGATAATAATATTCCGGTTCTTACCCCGGATTTGAAATTTAAAAATGGCGTAATTCATTTGGTTGCGGCAATCGTAAATCCGCCAAGCCAGGTTTTAAAAAGTGCTATTGGCAGCGATTCAAATCTCAACTATTTTAAAGCGGCTATTGCCCGTGCAGATAGTGGCCAAACAGGCTTGAATAAACTAGACTCGCTTTTAAATTACCCGGTTACAAACATGACCGTGCTTGCCCCAAGCGACGCCGCATTTCAGACATTAATATTCGGACTTGTTTTTCAAACCTATTTATCCGGGAGGCCGACGCCATATACAGGCGCCGATACTTCTAATGCTGTGGCGACCGCTAACGGAGCAGTTGCTGCCGGCCCGATTTTCCTGGCGACAAATAATGTTTCAACAGCGCTTGTAAAAGGTATTATGGCTTATCATTTTTTGGCAAGTCCAAATCCGGTTTCAGGTGCGATCGAACCTAATATACGGGTGTTTTCTGTAAATTTTTCAACAACTCCTGCATTCGTTAAGACTTTGGTGAATACTGTGGTTGCAGCCCACCCGGGAATTATGACACAAGCGACTTTTACCGGCCCATTTGTTACTTCTTTAAAATTTACCGGGTTAGGAACTTTTCCGCCGGGAGGACAACCTTATAGCGGAACCGCAGCGAATGCTACATCACTTGATAACCACGCCGTAAATGGAGTGTATTATGTAATTGATAAGGTGCTGTTACCTCAATAAAATCATTTCAATGAAATTGGTGAGGCGCAATGAAAGTTGCGCCTCTTTTTATGTTGGCTTTTTTCAAAACATTATCGGGAATACGCCTATTTTATTAGCTACATGTAACACAATTATTATCGTTTCTTTTAATTCTAACTGCGTTAAAATTGAATTAAAATAAATATATACCTGGCAGAAGGAATGAATGCGCAGCTTTGATACAATAATGTATTGTCTTTTTGAGTTAAAGAGTGAGGCTAAATCACTATTTGCCTGATAGCGGTATTATTATCCATTTATTATGAAAAACCTTATCTCCCGCAAGATATCAAATTTGCAGAACGGAATCATCTATGTGTTGTCGTTCAGTTTCCTCGCGTCAATGGTTTTTATCATATTAATATGCCTGAACAGAATGGCAAACAACGACAATACCGCCATGGCAATAGCAGGTGTCCTGCTTGCCTTCAGTATGATCGTTGTGCTTTTATACAAATTAGATACGGACAAAAAACTCAGGCAAAATGCAAAGAACGATCTTGTAGTGAATGAATTGAAATACCGTAACCTTATCGAAAATGCCGGAATTGTGATGTACACAACATCATTAAGCGGTAAAATTACATTCGCCAGCAGCAAGGCTTTTCAGCTAACTGGTTACAACATGAACGAATTGATCGGTATGCATTTTTCAGATATCATAGATATAGAATGGCTAGAGGTAATAAAGGAAAGATATATAAGCCAGGTAAAAAATAACATTGAAGAAACTCGGCTGGAATTTGGCATCAGGACAAAATTTGGAGATTTAAAATGGGTAGAGCAAACTGCTGTACTAATAATCGAAAATAATCTGGCGGTCGGCTTTCAATGTATTATCAAGGATATTTCGGAAAGCAAAGAAATGGAAGATGTGCTTAAAAAGTATGAAATGGAATTGGTTCAAAACCAGGAAAGGTTACAATCTATTCTTGACAATACCACTTCTTTAATTTATATAAAAGATCTCGAAGGAAAATACCTTTTAACTAACAAGCAATTTAAAGAAGTGTTTGATATAAAGGAGGTTGATGTAATCGGAAAAACAGCATTTGAATTTACAGACAATAACCGTGCAAAACGATTTAAGGAGGTGGATGACGAAGTGATAAGAACAGGGAAGGCTGTGGAAATAGAAGAGATTGTAGACAGGCCGGAAGGTAAGTGTACGCTCTTGATCATAAAATTTCCTTTAATTAATGCACAAAATGAAATTTACGGCATCAGTGGAATAGGTACTGATATTTCAGAAAGAGTAAGACACCGGCAGGAATTAATAGAAGCAAAAAAAGTAGCAGAAGATGCCAAAAGATTGCAGGAACAATTTCTTGCAAATATGAGCCATGAAATCCGGACGCCGATGAACGGAATACAGGGAATGACAGATCTTTTGCTGGAAACTTCTTTAACTGATGAACAATGTGATTTTGCAAAATCGATAAAACGTTCAACTGATAATTTGGTAGTTATCATAAATGACATACTTGATTTTTCTAAAATAAAAGCGGGAAAGTTAACGATTGAAAAAATTGATTTTGAACTTAATGAGGTTCTTGAAAATATTCAATCGATTTTCAAACACAGGATTCTTGAAAAGGGATTGAGCTTACAGTTAAGTGTAGACGAAAATGTGCCGGCTACTTTAAATGGTGATCCTTTCAGGCTCAATCAAATTCTTGTAAACCTTGTTGGCAATGCAATAAAATTTACCCACCAGGGTGGAATAAAAATCCATATTTCTATAAAAGAAAAATCCAACCAGGATGTTGCATTAAACTTCAAAATCACTGATACCGGAATTGGAATACAGATTGATAAAATTAGCCAGATATTTGAAAGCTTCACCCAGGCAAGCGTTGAAACTTCCCGTAAATACGGAGGTTCAGGCTTAGGCCTTGCAATTACAAAGCAATTGCTTGAAATGCAAAACGGTGAAATTGCAGTTGAAAGTGTTATAAACGTTGGTAGCAGCTTTCAATTTTTTATACCATATCAATATAGCAAAACTAACAACCAGCTATTTTTTAAAAGCAAGAATCTTAAGAATTACAACGGATTTTTACAGGGAAAAAAGTTTTTGATTGCAGAAGACAATGAAGTAAATCAAAAAGTGATTCGCCATGTTTTGCAAAAAGCAGGAGGTGTGGTGGACATTGCTAATAATGGATTAGAGGCAATTGCTTTCCTTAAGAAAAGCGAAGATTACAACGTAATTATAATGGATCTACAGATGCCTGAAATGGACGGGTACGCTGCTACAAAATATATCAGGAACGTGATGAATATTTCAATTCCTATTATGGCAATGACGGCCTCTGCACTTAAAGGGGAAAAGACCAAGTGCATTGAAATGGGAATGAGCGACTATCTCACAAAACCGTTTAATTTTTCCTTCTTATACGAGCGTATAAATCTTTTGCTCAAAAAGAAAGAGCAAAAAAACTCTATACAAAATATTGCCCCTCAAAGCGCTAATAATTTATTTGACTTAAGCCTGCTGGAAGAAATGGATGACAACGAATATTTATGCGAAATACTCTCCATCTTTCTAAATAATACTCCGGTTGAATTAAATGATCTAAAGAAAGCTGCGTCGCGGCATCAAAGTGAAGACGTTTATAAAATTGCTCACAAACTAAAAAGCAGTGCCGGGCTATTAAAAGCAAATGAGTTGCTGAGTATACTTGTTAAAATTGAAGCGTGTGCAAGTGAAAATAAAAATATTGAATTACCGGAACTGGTTAGGCAGGCAGAGGCCACTTTTAGGAAAATAGAGAGCCCTCTTCAAAAACACTTGATAAACATCAGCGAGGAACATCGGCTCGCACTAAAAAATTAAAAATTAAAACTATGACAATACTTGTTGCCGAAGATGAAATGATCATGTTGAAAACGATCGAGCTTCGGCTAAAGAAAGATGGACACACCATCATTCTTTGCCAGGATGGGAGGGAGGCAATTAAAAAGATAGAAGAACTTACGCCGGATCTGATTATCACAGATATTATGATGCCTTATGCTTCCGGTTTGGAAATCATTGGTGCAGTAAAAATGAAAGGCGGAAGGAAAATTCCTATCATAGTTTTATCTGCAATGGGCCAGGAAAACGTGGTGCTTGAAGCATTTCAACTTGGTGCCGACGATTATATAACAAAGCCATTTAGCCCAAATGAATTATCAGTAAGAGTGAAACGATATATACCTGAAGCGATTCAGGTGTAACATTATTTTTCAACACAAAATTATGCATGGTTTTAATTATTTTAGTTTCATAACGATTGAACCTTACTTCTTTTTAAGGATAATGGTTGTATTTCTTATCCTTTTGGCTGCGCTTTTTGCTTTTATTTTGGCTTATACTTTTTATAAAAGAAAAATGGCTCGCCATAAAAAAATATGGCAGGAAAAAATAACCAATCTGGTTAGCGAGATAATTTTTTTGAATGAAGGCGAACCATTACCTGCAGCCTTAATATCCGACAATAAAAAGTTATTATTGAAACCTGGATTCCGCCAGGATATCATCGATGAATTGATAAATGCAAAGAAAAATCTTTCTGGTTCTTTTACAATTAATCTTGTAAAGCTTTATGAGCTATTGAAGTTGGACCAGGATTCGGTTAAGAAATTGAATCATTCGAAGTGGCACATCAAGTCGAAAGGCATATACGAGCTCTCTTCAATGAAACAGATAAAATATGCAAAAGAAATATTCCGTCTTACCAATAATGAAAATGATTTTGTTCGAAATGAGGCTCAATCAGCGCTGGTAAGCTTCTATGGATTTTCAGGCCTTCGTTTTCTTAACGTAGCAACCTATCCGATTAGCGAATGGCAACAGATATTATTTTTAAATAAATTAAATGATGTGCAACCGAAAGAACTTGAAGCTATCGGTAAATGGCTTCAGTCTTCTAATGAATCAGTGGTAGTTTTTTCTTTAAAACTCGCAACTAATTATAACTGTTATCAATTTTATGATGCCGTAATTGAATGTCTTCACCACTCAAGTTTGCAGGTAAAAATAAACGCTTTAGAATATCTTAAAAAAATGCCGGGAGAAAACCTGCATGATCACATTATGGGTTATTACGGTGGAGAAAATAAAGCTTTAAAACTTTTGATTCTTGATATTTTAAAAGATACCGGTAGCGAAAAAGAACTGAATTTTTTATTAAAGCAACTCCATAATAGTGATGACGGTATTAAGGCCGCAGCCGCACAAACAATATCATCGCTTCATCCGCTTGGGTCATCGTTTTTACAATCACATTTATTTGCAGATGAATACCCGTGGAACGAAATTTTTCTTCAAATTGAGAATGATCATGCAGCATGAACTGGCAAAAATTAATATTTGATTTTTTTACTTATGGAATTCTAATCTATTCCAGCCTTTTACTATTCTTTTATATTTTCATCGGTATATTTTCTTCTGTAGAAATTAGAAA
>JBDTKB010000206.1:0-4669 GCA_039935555.1 Ginsengibacter sp.
ATTATGCGAATAAAGAAAGCCTATGATGAAAACGATATTATGATTCCGTTCCCTATACGTACTTTGGATTTTGGTATAAAAGGCGGCACTACTTTAAAAGAAATGCCAATCAATATTGCAGGCGAACAAAACGGTAAACCCGATTAATAAAACTCCTGTTACTTCATTTCATTTTTTAATAACAAAACTATTATTATGTTCAAAAAAGACGGTTTCATTCATCATGTATTTTTTTGGCTGAAGAATCCAAATTCCGCGGAAGATGAGCAAGGTCTTATAGAAGGATTAAAGAAACTTTCAGCAGCGGGTACCATTAAATCTTTTCATATCGGCAAGCCCGCGGCCACTAATCGTGAGGTGATTGAAAACACTTATGCCATTTCCTGGCTGCTTTTATTTGACAATAAAGAGGACCAGGATATTTATCAAACTGACCCCGTCCACCTAAAATTTATTGAAGACTGCTCGCATTTATGGAGCAAGGTTGTAGTCTACGATACCGTTGATGCATCCTGAATGAAATAGAATGTTTAAACTCCGAATGAACTACCGCATCCGCAAGTTGTGCTGGCATTAGGATTATTATAGGTAAAGCCACGTGAGTTTAAGCCACCTTCAAAATCGATTTCCATATCAACCAGGTAAATGCTTTGAGCAGGATTAATGATGCAGGGAATTCCATCTACTTCAAAATATTCGTCATTTGCTGTTTTTTCTTCAAAATCAAGTATATAGGACATTCCGGAACATCCGCCGCCTTTTACGCCAACGCGCAAAAGTTTTTTTGTATCAAAACTTTCCTGCTTCATCAATCTTTTAATTTCAGTAGTGGCTCCGCTGGTAAATGTAACGGGCGTTTTATTTATAGCCTCCATAATTTTTTTTTATTTATTAGAAAATATATTTACGCTGACAGCGTTTGTAGCTGGTAATTATAACCTTTAATCATTTGCAAAATTACAATCCTTTCCTTTCGGATTGATTATTTTTGTTTGAAATTATCATAATGTCAACATTTGAAACTATTGTCATTATTCTGCTTGGTGTGGTATTCTTAGCCATTATCTGGATGATAACTGAATTTACCTCAATGAAAAAGGAAACCAGAGATAAAGCAGTTTCAAATCCTGATACCTTAAAGTTGCGTTTGCAAGCTTATGAGAGGCTCACTTTGTTAGCCGAAAGAATTTCTCTTCAGAATTTATTATCACGTGTGCCGTACACAGGGCTTTCATCAAGACAAATGCAATCATCACTTATAGACGCGATCCGGCAGGAATATGAATACAATATCAGCCAGCAGGTGTATGTATCTCCCGAAGTTTGGAAAGCTGTCAATAATCTAAAAGAACAAAATATTTATGTGGTGAATGAACTTGCAGCCACTATGCCATTCCAGGCATCTTCCATGGACCTCAATAAACAAATAATCGATTTTGTTATCCACAATCCCAAAGCCTCTCTTCACAGTATTGTTTTAGAAGCCCTTAACTTTGAGGCGAAGAAACTGATGTAAGCTTTTCACTTGCTTAGGCAGTTGCGCTTCAATTCAGGGTTTTCAATGTTCAAATGAAAGAAGAGCAAAAAATATATACAGATAGCGGGATAGAAATTAAGAAGGTTTACAATTTTAGTGATGTAAATACTTGCGTTCCGGAAACTGCCGAAGAAGTTCCGGGCAAATTTCCATTTACGCGTGGCGTGCAACCGGATATGTACCGCGGCAGGTTATGGACCATGCGCCAATATTCCGGCTTTAGCACCGCTGAAGAAAGCAATGCGCGGTATCATTATCTTATCTCCCAGGGCGTAAGCGGTTTAAGTGTAGCGTTTGACCTTCCTACGCAAATTGGTTATGACAGCGACCATGAATTAGCTGAAGGTGAAGTTGGAAAAGTAGGCGTGGCAATCGATTCCATCGATGATATGGAAGCGTTGTTTAAAGACATCAATTTAAAAGATGTTTCTACCTCGATGACGATCAATGCAACCGGGTTTATTTTGCTTGCATTTTATGTGGCGATTGCAAAAAAGCAAGGCGCTGGTCTCGCTCAATTACAAGGCACAATTCAAAATGATATTTTAAAGGAATACGCGGCGCGGGGAACCTATATTTATCCGCCAAAACCTTCCATGCGCATCATTACCGACATCTTTGAATGGTGCAGTAAAGAATTGCCAAAATGGAATACAATTTCTATTTCCGGTTATCACATCCGCGAAGCGGGAAGTACGGCTGTGCAGGAGCTGGCTTTTACACTTAGTAACGGTAAGGCCTACGTGCAGGCTGCATTAAGCAAAGGGCTTGATATTAATGTTTTTGGAAAAAGACTGTCTTTCTTTTTTAATGCGCATAATAATCTTTTTGAAGAGGTAGCAAAGTTCAGGGCTGCCCGCAGGATGTGGGCGAAAATTATGAAAGAGGCTGGTGCGACGGATGAAAAAGCAATGATGTTGCGCTTTCATACACAGACTGGTGGCAGCACTTTGACCGCCCAACAACCGCTGAATAACATCAGCCGTGTAACTATCCAGGCGCTTGCGGCAGCGCTTGGCGGTACACAAAGCCTTCATACTAACGGATACGATGAAGCGCTAAATCTTCCGACAGAAGAGGCCGCCGGAACAGCGTTGCGTACCCAGCAGGTAATAGCGTTTGAAAGCGGTATTGCCGATACGGCAGACCCTTTAGCCGGAAGCTTTTTTGTTGAAAAACTTACCAATGACGTAGAAAGCGCGGCCTGGAAAATTATTGACACGATTGACAATATGGGCGGTAGCGTGCAGGCAATTGAAGAAGGATATATTCAAAATGAAATTGCGGCAAGCGCCTATATTTATCAGCAAAAAATAGAAGCGAAAACTAAGGTCATTGTTGGCGTGAACGCTTTTACCGGCGGCCAGGAAATTACGCCTCCATCTTTTAGGATAGATGATAGCATCCGTCAGGTGCAAGCCGATAAAATAAAAAATTTGAAGGCTACACGCGATGGAAATAAGGTGGCTGAAAGTTTAAAGAAAATTAAAGAGCATGCAGCGAAGAATATAAATTTGATGCCTGTAGTAATTGGGGCGGTAGAAAATTTTTGCACGTTGGGAGAAATTTCTGATAGCCTCAGATCCGTTTTTGGAGAATACAAATAATAATTAACTGCTTATGAAATATATTTTACTCGTGCTTTTCACCTGTGCGTTCGGAAACTCGCAGGCGCAAAAATTTGCTTTATTGGACATGCGTCTTGCAGATCCGATAAAATATTCCAATACCATAACCTCTAATGATAAATTTAATAGGCTATTTCCTGTAGAGAAAAAAATCCTGCCGGAGTTTATAAAGGCGCTGGAAGAAATCGAAAAGAGGCTTTCAACTAAAGTGCCCATAAAAGAGTTGAAGCAATATGAAATGGGCTGTATAAAATTTAGGGGTGTGATAGTGCCTCTTAACACTGGCCAAAGAATTGACTACGTGATAACGTCAACTTGCGACAATGTAAAAATTGCTATGCATCTTAGCGATGCTAAATTAAGCAACGCTACCAATGGTTTTTTTGTAAAAACCTTCATTAAATATATTAAGGACAATGGAAAATAATTTCCATTTTTTTTGCCTTTCATTCTGCGCACCAAACCGTTTTTAAAAATTACCTGTTGGGATTTTCTTTTTTTTAGGGGTTAACCAATTGCCGGTTAATAACCGCTGGAGTATGATCTTGTTCGGTTCACTTTAAGATCTCGTAAAAGTGGAGATTTTGGGCTGATATTGATGCTGAAGGAATGGAACAAACTACTTTGGGAGATTGAAATAGACATTTGCCAGCAATGTAAATCCCGCGAAATAGAGGCAGTTACCTGGTTTATTTTTCCACTGGAAATATCATAATAGCCATTAAGTGAAGTTTGCCATTTAGGAGTTAGGGCAAGTGTTCCGCCAAAGGTTGCATTCTGCGTAAAGTTGGTTGCAAAACCAGTATTCAGAATATAGTTTTTAGAAAATGAAAGTGCATAAGAAAAATTCAGAGACCATGGAATATTGAAATCCGCATATTCTCCCGGGTTATTTCTTATATGGTTTATCTCATTATTATATTGATCAGTCGAGTAGCCGTCTGCGGCATATTGGTCAGGCTTTAGCGTCGGTTTTGTTGAGCCCGTTTTTTTATTGCCTCCTTGCAACGAACTTGATAAGGATACATTCCCCGTCGTGAGCCGTCCTAAAGAAAGCGGCTTGCGCTGCCATAATAATTGATCCACCCTTTGACCCTGTCCATTCGCATCATAAGGATCCAGTTGCGCATTCGCAGTGATGTTTATTTTATTAAATAAATTACTTCTTGCCGAAACAGATAGCGGACTTAATTGAAAAGAATCCGCAAAGAAATTATAGCTTCCGTTAATGCTTAAACCGTCGATGATAGATATTTTCTTCAGCGCATTTTCGCCGGTATCTTTCCTGTTCTTTACCTTCATCGAAATGTTATTATCAATGCCAAACGTCAATCCTCCGAACCTTCCTGGCGAATAAGGGCCAAAAACATTTCTTTCATATTGAGAAAATTGGCCAATATCTCCTGCGGTATCAATTCGTGTGGAGTAAAAAGTATTTTTGTTAAAGTCTGGCTTATAACTTATACCAAGGGTTGGTGTTATCTCATGCCGTATTGCCTGAATT
>JBDTKB010000207.1:0-7208 GCA_039935555.1 Ginsengibacter sp.
TTTTTTTATTACCTGAGATTCTCGTCTGCTCTCGTCAGGCGTCCAAAAAACGAATGGAAATAAAAGTAATTTGCGACGCATGAAAATTCTCACAAAATATTTTTCTGATTTTACAGACAAGCAAATAAACCAGTTTGCTGCGTTAAAGAATTTATATGAAGAATGGAATCAAAAAATAAATGTGATCTCACGAAAAGATGTTGATAATTTTTATTTACATCACGTTTTGCATTCCTTGTCAATAGCAACGCAATTTGATTTTCCGGAAGGATTTGAAATTATGGATTTAGGCAGTGGTGGCGGGTTCCCGGGCATTCCACTTGCAATACTTTTTCCAAATGTGCACTTTCATTTAGTAGATAGCATTAATAAAAAATTAAAAGTAGTTGAGGCTGTAATTGTAGCAACAGGCATTAAAAATGTAACCGTTCAACATGCAAGGGCCGAAGATATTCACGACAGAAAATTCGACGTAATTATGTCAAGAGCTGTCGCGCCACTGAAGGATTTGGGTTATTGGAGTAAGCCATTATTAAAAAAAAAACCTGTTGATCAGCCAAAAAAAATTACCGGCCTGATATGTTTAAAAGGTGGCGATCTTAATAAAGAAATTGCAGAGAGCGGTTATCGTCCAAGAATATGGGAAATAGAGAAAATTTTTGAAGAAGATTATTTTAAAGAAAAATACATCCTCCAGGTCACGCAGTTTTAATCAATTTATACATCCAAACATCTGTTTGCGGAGTGCTCCCAATTGGAAAGGGATGCATGACGCCGGTATCTTTAAAACCAAATCTGTTGTAGAATAATTTCGCCCGCTCATTATGTTCCCATACGCCCAACCATAGCAATTCATATTTATTTTGTTCCGCAAATTCCAATGCAAATGTCATTAGTGCTGCACCAACTTTTTGAGAGAGATATTCCTTTAAAACATATATCCTTTTCAACTCAATGTTCTTGTATTTTCTAATCACCGCTACGTCGCTTTCTTCCTCTTTCATTCTAAGATAACCGACAGCAACTTCTCCAATCAATGCGATAAAATAAAAATCGTTTTCATCCTGTAATTCTCTTTCAACCTGCAGCATGCTAAAATAATCCGCTATAAAATCCCGCATGTCCTGTGCTGTGCAGGTATCTTTAAACGTATCGAAAAAAGTGATGCTACTCAATCCGGAAAGTAAAGACGCATCTCCAGGTAACGCACGGCGAATATTTATTCCCTTTATCACCAGCTTAATTTGAGCGAATTATTTTTTTGATCTACATCCGCCATTCTTTTTGTAGGATCAATTTCTGCAAGCACGAGATCCGTGAGTGGATGCCTGAATTCAACAACGTAGGTCGGGTTGGTCCAATTCCATGCATCATGCACAATTCTTGCTTCCGGATTTTCTGCAGGTTTGTCGCCAAACATCAGGTCCAGGGGTACATAATGAATTTCTTTCGTGCTGTCCTTAAATGTAAGCTGAAGATCAATAGGCATAGGCATTTGACCGATGCGACGCAATCTTATTTTCGAAACGCCATTCTCGCTCCAAAGGCTATCGATGCTATAATCTATCGTCTTGGTTGTATTGATCCAATATTCTTTATACCAATCCAGTTGTATACCACTTACATCCTGCGCAACCTTCATAAAGTCCGAGGCATTGGGATGTTTAAATCGCCAAAGCTTATAATATTGCAATAAAATTTTATCCCGAATCGAGTCACTAACGATGTAGCCTAGTTGCTCCAGGAACATATCGCCTTTTGAATAAGAATTTATGTTATAAGCAAAATTTGTATTGTAATGATCTGAGTGCGTGGTAAGCGGTTCATCCAATTTCTGCTTTACTAAATAATAATAATTACCATATGAACTTGCATGATTCAAGGGAAGTTTATCTTCTTCTTCAACAGGTTCAATGTTCTTTACTTTGTCATAATATGCGGCCACCTCTCCTTCCGCAAAAGTAGTGAAACCCTCGTCCATCCAGGGATACATGCTTTCATTAGTGCCAAGCATCATTTGATACCAGCTATGCATCCATTCATGAAATACGCCACCGAGCCCAGGGCCACGCAATAATGTAGCCATAGGATATTCCATTCCGCCATCACCACCTTGTATAAACGAATATTGAGGATAAGGATATTTTCCAAAGCGCTTTTCCATATAAGGAAGAACTATTACAGCAGCGTCGGCAACGGTTTCCCACTTCTGCTGCATCGAATCGGAACTTTTGTAAATCACATGTAACGTTACACCATCTTCTTTTCGCACAAGATGCTCATAATCCGGATCCGCGGCCCACACAAAATCATGAATATTTTTACCAATAAAATGCCACGAACGATTTGCTGTGGAAATATTTTTTAAAGAAGTACCTGGCTTGTCATATCCCCAACCGATTTCACTTGCATTTTGCAACACACCGGTACCACCAAGTTTATAAGATTTATCAATTTTTATTGTCACGTCATAATCTCCCCAAACGCCATAAAACTCTCTAGCGACATAAGGTGTGGGATGCCATCCCTCATAATCATATTCGCACATTTTTGGGTACCATTGACTCATGCTGTATCGCACGCCTTCCGCATTATCACGGCCGCTTCTTCTTATTTGAACGGGAACCTGCGCTTCAAAAATAATTTCGAAATTTAATTTGCTTTTTGGTAAAATAGGTTTCGTAAGATCGACTTCTAAAATTGTTCCATGTAATTTTAAAGGCTGCTCAACACCATTAAGCTTTAGCGATTTTATTTTTTGGTATCCAATTTCAGACGGGCTTAATTTTGAAATCCGGTCTTTAACTCTTGTATCCCAATCCGCTCTTTTGTTGACAAATATTTTACCTAATTCCTGGCTGCGTACATCCATTTCACTTCCTGGTTGAAAGGCGTTCCAATACAAATGAAAAAAAACTCGATCTAATTTATCAGGAGAGTTATTTGTGTATTCTAATTTTTGGGTCCCGGTAAAACGATTTGTATTCACATCTACGTCTACATTCATCTTATAACTCACACGTTGTTGCCACCGATCGGGCTGTGCGGCGAGATATGTTGAATAGGAAATAATTAAAATAAAGAAGAAGCAAGCTTTTTTCATGTACAAATTTTAACATTGAGAATCGCAAACTTCGTAAAATAGAAGTTATAAAAAAAACAAAATTGATGGATGAAAGATTTCTTCAGAGCTGACGAAAACCTGCACTACTGTTTACCTTCAACAACGATAACAATTTCTCCTTTAACTGGCTTGGCACTAAAATAATTGAATACTTCCTGCAAGGTTCCCCTTTTATTTTCTTCAAAAATCTTTGTGAGTTCGCGACTTACACAACACTTTCGTCCCGGCCCAAAATATTCAATAAAATCTGCCAGTGTTTTGATCAATCGCATCGGGCTTTCGTAGAATATTAAAGTGCGCTGTTCATCAGCTATGCGTTTTAAAAATGTTCGCCTTCCCTTTTTCAACGGCAAAAACCCTTCAAAGCAAAAGCTATTCATTGGCAATCCGCTATTGACTAACGCAGGCACAAACGCAGTTGCGCCAGGAAGGCATTCAACTTTAATATCTTGCTTAATGCATTCGCGGACCAGCAAAAATGCGGGATCACTTACACCCGGCGTACCGGCATCAGTAATTAAGGCCATTGTTTTACCAGCACTTAACTGGTCAACAAGGTGGCTATAAATTTTATGCTCGTTATGCTGGTGATAAGGCGTAGTTGGCTTTTCAATATTATAATAACGAAGAAGCTTAGACGAAGTGCGTGTATCTTCCGCTAATATCAAATCAACCGATTTTAATATTTCTATCGCCCTGAATGTAATATCTGCAAGGTTACCTATGGGTGATGGAACAAGATAAAGCATGAAACAGTAAATAATTTACAATAAATGATTCGCGTGGCAAATATCCTGGTTCAATTAATCTGTATAAAATATTCCTCCATAACAGCATTTGCAAGTAGTTTCTGAGATGCTTCTTCCGCAATCTTTTTTGCCGCCTCTTTGTCATTCGCTTCTATCTGCAATTGAATGTGTTTACCAATGCGAACATCATTGATGTCTTTCATTCCAAGATTGGAAAGTCCACCCATGACAGCTTTTCCCTGTGGATCAAGTAATTCTTTTAGGGGCATTATTTTTATTTCAGCAACAAAATTCATTCGCTTTTTATTTTAATAGTTGACAGTGATAAAAGAATATAAAAAATGAAAACAATGGGTACAGCAATCCATTGCAAAAAAACAGCAGTAATAATTGCTATGACCAGCAATGTAATTTTTGGAACATTATTTTTAAAAGAAAAATCAGGAAATTTTAATGACATCATCCTGATGTTGGAAACCATAAGGTAGCTGAGTAAAATAATGATGCTATATAAAAACCATTTATTTATTAGAAGATTATTAATGCTGTTTATTGTATTAAAATGAAGAATAAGCGGGAAGGAAGCTACCAGTAATCCGACGGCAGGAACTGGCACACCTTTAAAAGAAAATGCCTGTGATTCATCAAGATTAAATTTGGCGAGCCTGTACGCAGCGGCACAACTCAATATAAATGCCGGCACCAACCATAAGATGGAAATATTAAGGCCATTTTCTTCGCGGGCAAAAGAAAACCTTAGCAACTGATAAATTATTACACCTGGAGCAACGCCAAAGCTAACCACGTCACTCAAAGAATCCAATTGTTTGCCAAGGTTGCTTGTAGCCTTCATTAGCCGGGCAACAAATCCATCGAGAAAATCAATAACAGCGGCGATAATAATGCAAATGGCCGCCCAGGTAAGCTTTTCCGGGATGTTGAAGCTGCTGTTAAATTCTTCGTTCACATAAATAACTACCGCACTGGTTTGTAATGCGAAAACAACCGCCATGCAACCGAAAAATAAATTCAGTAACGTAAAAAAATTGGGAATTTGTTTTCTCATTTTAATTGGATGATTTCATCAGGGATTCTATTTCCTCTACCGTTATCGGAATATTTTTCATCAAATCCTTATTGCCATTTTTTGTGACCCAAAAATTATTTTCAATCCGCACACCCATCTGTTCCTCTTCAATATAAATGCCGGGCTCAATAGTGAATAACATTCCTGCTTTTATTGGCTCAGTCCTCGTTCCCACATCATGCACATCAATACCTAAATGGTGAGAAATGCCATGATATAAATATTTTCTGTATGCCCTGTTTGCAGGATCTTCATTTTTAATTTGTGATTTTTTCAATAAGCCAATTTTCTGAAAAATGACTGTCGCTTCATCGCCAATTTTTTCAGTATAGTCATTAATAGTGATGCCGGGATTTAAAATTGAAGCTGCATAATGATGCAAATGCAGGCAGGCATTGTAAACCGTCTTTTGTCTTCTTCCAAATTTGCCATTAACGGGCACTGTGCGGGAAAGATCCGCGTTGTATCCTCCATAATTCGCGCCAAAGTCCATCAATATTAGTTCACCATCTTTACATTCATTATTGTTACTTATATAATGAAGTGTTCTCGCTCTATCGCCGCTGGCAATTATGCTGCTGTAGCCCGGGCCGGAAGACCTTTGTGAAAGGAACGAGTGATATATTTCCGCTTCAATTTCATACTCCATTACTCCGGGCTTTATGAACTTAAGCAAGCGCCTGAAAGTATTGTCAGTAATATCAATTGCCTTTTGAATCACTTCAACTTCTAACGGCGATTTTATCGCCCTTAATTCCTTTAATATTTTTGCACTTCGCTTATAATTATGCAAGGGATAACGGCTACGCATATCCGCTGCAAACCTGTAGTCTCTAACGGAAACGACATTTGCTTTTCTATCATTTTCATTAGTGTTTAAATAGATGGTATCTGCCAAATGAATCCATGGTTGCAGCAAACCATCAAGTGTATCAAGCCACACGATCGTCTGCATCCCTGAAATACCTTGGCCTTCATTTACACGCAACTGATGACCATTCCATTTTTCCTTCATTTCATCAGGACGCACCAGCACCAACACTTCCCGATACTTCGGGTCAGGATTATCCGGGAACAAAATTACCATTGTATCTTCCTGGGTAATGCCGCAAAGCCAATACAAATCAGCATTTTGAACAAATGAATACAGTGCGTCGCCATTAAGAGGCAACTCATCATTGCTATTAAATATAGCAATTGAATTGCGTTCCATTTTATCAATAAACCTTTTCCTGTTCTGAATAAAAATATCGGGATTTAGCGGAAGATATTTCATGAAATGAAAATTTATGGATTGCAATATAACGATAAATAGATTTTCAGTTTTCCAAAATAAATTTATGCATGTACTGTTTACACATTAAAAATTTTATTTTTTTATTCTTTTTAAGAAATTTTCATTCTTTCTCATTTTTATTTAAAGGTTCACGAAGTATTTTGGAGATAATAAAACGTTTCATTGAATTAGCAATACCATTATTCATCAACGGATCAGAACTCAAAAAATCATATGGGTAACTTTGTACTTGAATCAACATTTATATTCATGTCTGTACCTACGATGCTTGCTTTACCAAAAAAAATGCTTTTTAACCTGGGATTAAAATTTGCTGAAAATATATACTACCAACTACCTCCTGAAGAACTGATAAAGCAGGCAGTGGAAAATGGCGAAGGAGTATTAAGCGACACGGGAGCCTTGGTGATTGATACCGGTGAATTTACCGGAAGAAGCCCGAAAGACCGATTTATTGTTAAGGATGATTTAACCACAGGAACGATCGATTGGAACGACTTTAATCTCCCGATTGAAGAAGAATATTTTGACCTGTTATATAAAAAAATGACAGATTATTTAAAGGGCAAAAAAATCTGGGTAAGAGATTGTTACGCGTGTGCAAATCCTGATTATCGATTAAACATCAGGGTGATCAATGAAAATCCCTGTTGCAATCTTTTTGCCTACAATATGTTTTTAAGGCCTGAGGAAAAAGAGCTTGAAGAAATTGACATTGATTGGAACCTCGTTCAAGTTCCTCATTTTTATGCCAACCCACTAACTGATGGAACGCGCCAGAAAAATTTTGTAATTATAAATTTTACAAAAAAAATAATTCTTATCGGTGGCACACAATATACGGGTGAAATGAAGAAGGCAATTTTTAGCATTCTTAATTTTATTCTTCCGCATGATCAAGATGTCCTTAGTATGCATTGCTCTTCCAATGTTGGTAAAAAAAGTGACACC